>JANTGY010000098.1 GCA_024762695.1 Anaerolineae bacterium | reverse complement strand
GCAATTGCCCACCATCAAATAAATGAAAATGACTGCTGCTGTAGGGCAAGATGTTATCTTGCCCGGACAAGTTAACAACTTGTCCTACATTTACACAGGAGACACCACGCCGCTGCGCGGCGCCATCAAATGAACAAAAACGGGACACATCTCTTATCTGTGTTCATCCGTGTCCCATTTTCACAGGCGATAACGGTGCAAATTTAGCGTGTTGACGTGGAACAACAATCATTGAGCCGTGTAGCTGTTCCGGCAAGCAGGCAGAGGCCGGACAACTCGCGCCTCGATTGATCGTCTTGATCCCCAAGAGCAAGCCGAATTGTCGCGTAAAGCACAGTTAATCATGGACGAGTATGATACGCTGGGAGCATGTATTTTTGCCGGGTTTGGCTTTACGGCCGTTGACGATCATTTACCAGACTGGGTGACCCGCCAACATTTACTGCCGCACAATACAGTTTTCGATGTCCCGGGTGCGGAAATGGATGCAATTGCCTAATGAAACAAAGTTCCCAAATGCTGCGCGGCGTTAGCCGCACCTTTGCTTTATCTATTGAGCAGCTACCCCGCGATTTGCGCGAGGCAACGGCCAACGCCTATTTGCTTTTGCGCGTTTCCGACTGTTTGGAAGACCATGAAACAATGCCCGCTCATCGCAAATCGTACCTGCTGCGCTTGTGGGCGGATGTGTTGGCTGGGAAGGAAACGGCCGTCCGGCTGACGGACAGCATCGCCGATTTGGACGGCAGCGATCCTGAAGTGAATGTCGCCCAAAATGCGGGGATGTTATTGGATTGGCTGCGGAAACTGCCGGCTGGCCTGCAAGAACCGATTCTGACTCGTGTGCGTCGCTCAACGTTGGGGATGGCGCGCTGGCAGGATCATGGCCCATTTGTCGAGGACGAAGCGGCTCTTGACGATTACATGCATGAAGTGGCCGGGCGGGTTGGCTATTTGGTGACAGATTTGTTCGCCTGGCATTCGGCGCGGATTCGGGAACGGCGCGAGGCGCTGATGCCGTTGGCGCGGCAGTGCGGCTTAGCCTTACAAACAGTAAATATCATTCGCGGCATTCCTAAGGATTACCAGCGCGGCTGGGTTTTTGTGCCGCAGACATTTATGCAAGAGGTAGGACTGACGCGGGCTACGCTTTTAGACCCGGCTTATCTTGAGCAATCGTTGTTGGCGACGAATAAACTGGTAACCAAGGCGGTGCGCCATCTGGATCATGGCCTGGCTTACATTGCGTTGTTTCCGCGCCGTTTTCACGGCATTCGTTTGTCGCTGATGTGGCCGTTTTTCTTTGCGGTAGCGACGCTGGAGCAAAGTCGCGGTAATGCCAATGTGCTGCTCAGCGAGGCTAAAATTGGCCGCGACCAGGTGAAGCATATCATCTTGCAAACAAAGGCTTTTGGCTGGTCAAATCGGTGGTTGGCGAGTTATTATGGACGGCTGTCACGGCCGTTTCCCCATCCAGTCATTCCTTTGGCATAGAGTACGGCCGTTCCTAAATCCGCTTGACCTTCCGTTCGCCGCGTTTTACAAACAATTTACATCCATACAGCATCCCCCTAACAGATTCCTGCCAGACTATGCCTGTTAATCAACCCCTGTTTTTAGTAAACAGGCAATCTGTCTGGGATTGGCGCCAATCCCAGGCGCCATATTTTGGAGGAATTTGTATGAACGACACTTATCCTACCCCCGCGCGACGTTGGCTCTGGCTGGGCATGATTATGCTCCTGGCCGCCCTTGTGGTGGGAATGGCATTTACGGCCGTTTCCAATGTCAGCGCCGCCCCTAATCTCATCACTGGAACCGTCACCGACCCCAGCGGCGGACTGCCCCCCGCCGGAACCGTCGCCCAACTACTCGCCCCCGACCTCACCGAACACGGCAGCGCGGCCGTTGACCCCTCAACTGGCGCCTTCAGCCTGGGGCCGGTTGCCAACGGCAACTACATCGTCCGCGCCAAAGCGCCAAACGGCAGCGGCTTCACGCCCTCATTACCCCAATCATTGCTCGTTACCGGTAGTTCAGTGGATGCAGGCATATTGGCCCTGACCAACCCCGACATCACCGGAACCGTCTACGCGCCCGACGCCAGCGCTCCTGCTGCCGCCCGCGTCGACGTCTACCGCGCCGGTTATCTGGTGCAAACAGATGTCGCTGACAGCGGCAGCATCCAGGTCGGCGGACTGCCCACCGGAACCTACCATTTACAAGCCGTCCCCATCACGGATGCGCCTTATTGGCGCGCGCCCCGCGAAACAATCACCGTCACTCCCGGCGTCAGCCAGACCGTAGACCTGTTTTTGCAAGAGGCCAATGTCGTTGGAACCATCGTTGATCCCAATGGCGTTCCCATCCCCGGTGCGACAGTTTACGTTGTGGGTTTGGTTCATCATACTTACCGGCAGGACCATACCAGCGCCAGCGGCTACTTTGCCATCGGCGACCTCATGCCCGATGTTTACGTCTTGCAAGCCGACCCGCCCTGGCAGGCCGACGGCCTGATCGCCTCGGCGCCGCAGACGTTTACCGTGCCGCCCACCTTCCAAAATTTGGGAGAGATTGTCCTGCGCGACGCCCCCAAAATTGTGGAGGGGTTTGTGGAAACCAATACGGGCGTTCCCGTTGAAAATGCACTGGTTGTGGCTAATCGGCTGGATTATCCCGGCCATCAAGAAGCGTTGAGCCATGCCGATGGCAGTTACCGGCTCCATCTTAGCGGCGGTCTTTGGTCATTGACCGTTAACCACACCGATTTGGCAAATCCGGTTCATTGGATTTATCGGCAGCCGCCGCAGCTTGTTCACTTTGATAAGGATTTGCAGCCGGAAGCGAAAACGGTCAATTTTGAAGTGACAACGGCCGATTCCCAGGTTATGGGTAGTATCGAAATGCCCGATGGCAGCCCCGCTACCTTCACCGTTACCGTTGGGCTGCGAAACAACGAAGGCATAGGGCGGCAGCAAATTTTGTCTCCCGGCCAGACGGATTTTGACATCCGGGTTCCTAATGGCAACTATGTTCTGTCTGTCGTCCCGCATGATCCGGGTTATGCCGGACCGCCGCCGCAGCGCGTTTATGCGCCTGAAAACGACGCGCTTGACGTAGGAATGCTGACCCTCGTTGCCAAAGACGCTACGCTCAGCGGCACAGTGACCGACAGCGCCGGCAGCGGCGTTGCCGGCGTGCGCGTCGTTGGCTGGACGACTGACCATCAAGGGGCGCAAACGTTAACCAACCCTGATGGCAGCTACGCTTTAGCCGTTACCCCCGGCGAGTGGCTGATTAAGCCGCAGGCGCCGCCGGAACTGCCTTATGTGTATTTGGGACGGCCGTTAACCGCCACCGTCGCCAGTATGGAACACAGCGCCGGGCTGGATTTTGAGCTGACCGACGCCCCTAATCAAGTTGTCGGCCAGTTAGTAGACCAAAATGGCGACCCTGTACACGCCCAGGGCTGGGCTGCCGCTGCCAATGCGGACGGCCCGGTCAACGGCGCACCCATTGAGGGTGGCAACTTTGCCATCTACCTGCCCGACGGCGATTATGACGTAGGCGTTCATTTGGCTCCCGGCAGCGAATGGCTGCCCGGCGCCCCGCAAACGGTTTCTGTCTCTGGTGGCGAGACGGCGACGTTGACTGTGCCCTTGCTGCCGCAAAACGCCAACATCGTGGGCGTATTGTGGGACCCGCGCAATGAAGTTGTTGTCACCGGCGTTACCGGGCAGGTGATGGCGAATAATCCGTTTGCCTGGGTCAGCGATGCCATCAACCCAGCCAACGGGACGTATAAACTGGGCGTCAGCGCTGGGCTGTGGCATCTGGGCTACGCGGTTGCCCCGACTTCTGGCTATGTGGCGCTGGATCATCACAAAATTGTGCCCATCGAAGCCGGGCAGACGTTGGCTGCGCCGCTGCCGGTGGCGGAACGGGACAGCATTATCAGCGGCGTTGTTCTGCAGCCGAATGGGGCGCCGCTGCCCGGCGCAGTGGTCGCCGTTGATGGGATTGGCGGACAGGTTAGCCAGGTGACTGTGCGGGCGCTGACGGACGACCTGGGCCGCTTTCGGCTGGCTGTGCCGCATGGCGCGTACCGGCTGCGGGCGGCGCATGAGGACGCGCCGGCGAACGATTGGCTGAATCCGGCGCTGAAAACGGTGATCGCGCCGCCGGATGGCAGCATTACTGGCGTCACGCTCATATTCCGCGAATCGGACGCTGTGTTGGCGGGTATGACGACTGTGGCTGGCGATTTGGCGGTAGACGGCCGTGTTCACATCTGGGCGTACAGCGGCAGCGGCGCGGCGACTCATACCAGCGCCATGCTAGGCGACGTTTACACGCTCAATCTGATTCAGGACGAACGTTGGCATATCGGCGCGGTGTTGGAGACGGATGACAGTTTTTATGGGCTGCGAACGGCCGTTGCCGTTACCGGAACCAATCAAACCCTGGACCTGGAACTGAACGGCCCGTTCCCCAAACCTGGCCCCGTCGTCGTCACTTTCGATGCCGCCGAGGCGCAAGAGTTGGCGTTGGCCGATGGCACGCGCATCTTCATCCCGGCGGGGGCGATGCCGGTGAGCGGCGACGTGACGCTGCACATCACGCCCATCGCTGCGTTCCCCCACCAACATCACGCGCGGCTGTACAAATATGGCTATGCCTTCATCGCCACCGATGAGACGGGCACGCCCATTACCAGCAGCTTCAACCAGAATGTTATCATTCGCTTTAGCTATGACGAGGCTGATTTGGTTGATTTCGATTTGAAGGAAGCGTATCTCAAACCGGCCTACTTCAGCACATCAACCCAAAGCTGGACGATTCCCGACAGCTATGTGGTGGATACGGCCAATGACCAGGTGACGATGCAAATTGATCATTTCACTGATTTTAGTTTGCTAAACAGCGAAGTTTATGAATTGTTCTTACCGGTGATCAGCCAATAACATTAGCGAGAAGGCGTCGGTCGCCGCAATGGCGGCTGGCGCTTTTTCTTTGTATGTTAGTTGGCTGGCTTGTGTTCCTATCATTCCGAGCGCAGTGAGAAATCTTCCCCATTGGGAACCGTCTTCGTCAGATAGCGCTGCTGTTTAATCATATCTGGAAAGGTATTCAGGTGTCTCTTGACTGTCATACCCGCGAAGGCGGGTATCCAGGCATGTGGGTTCCTGCCTTCGCAGGAATAACCTGTACAGTTACCCTGGAAAATCATCAACACGGCCGTTTTCACCCCTGAGAAAATGATTATTAACGAATTCGTTCGTTACTAAAACGGCTCCAATTACGACTTCTTTATATGATGAAGGGTTTATCCTGTGAAATTAGTCTCCCACTAGTCCCCTTTCTCCATTGGCAAATTTAGCCCCATTATTTACCGTTACGTTATGAAAAAACACCGTGCTTTACATGCCTTAAATTATGTTGTGATTTGGCTGGGCGGCAGTTTGCTCCTGGCTGTTTTGTTGTTATGGATTTCCGTGTCGCCGCTGCAAGTTGCGGCGGAAACGAGTGAGTCGGCGGTTACAACGGCCGTCGCCACCGACCTGGGCTATGGTTTTAACGTCGCTGCCTGGGATGTCGATCGGTTACAGGCGATGGGCTTTAACTGGATTAAAGTGTTCAATGGGCCTGGTTCCCGTCTGCCGGTCAACGTCTTGCTGCGTGTTGACGCCAATGCCAGTCATATGGGGGATGTTTCCGGTTTTGGCGACTCGATGGCGGCGTTGGCCCAAGCGCAAAAAGGATTTGTTGATGCTTACGAGATTGGCAATGAGCCTAATCTGAATGCCAGTTATGGTTGGACGACGACGCCCAATGCGACGGATTATGCAGCGTTGTTGTGCGAAGCTTACGGCCGTATCAAAGCCATCGATCCCAATGCCCGCGTCATTTCAGCCGGGTTAGCCCCCACGGGACGTGTGAAGGGGGAGCCGGGATTCCCGCCCGGCCACAATGGCGATTACCAGGATGAACGCGAGTTTTTCAAGGAAATGATGACGGCCGTCGCCGCGCAAGGTGGCGCTTGTCTGGATGGCGTTGGCTATCATCCTTATGGCTTTAGCGCCGATTTTGACGCCGCGCCCGACATCAATTTAGGCACTGATGCGACCAACTGCAGCAACGGTTTTTGTTTTCGCGGCGTCGAAAAGATTTACGAGTTGATGCAAACATCGGTTGATTTTGCCGATAAAACGATTTGGGCGACTGAGTTTGGCTGGATTGTGACGCCGCCGGATTATTGTTTGAGCGATGGTAGTTGGGACGGCCGTCTCTGGCAAATTGTGAGCGAGCAAAAACAGGCCGATAATCTGGTGGGGGCATTCCAATACGCGGCGACAAACTGGCCCTGGATGGAAGCGATGATGGTTTTTAACCTCAACTTCAACAAGGCTGGCTATGCCGAATGCGAGCAGATGCGCTTTTATGGCGTGCAAGACCGCCCCGCCGAAGCGGCGCTCAGCGCGATGCCTAAAGTGATTGCGCCCGATGTGGGTGAGTTGACGGTAAGCCCGGCCGGTTTTGCAGCGATGATTACGCCCGGCCAACTGCCTTTTTCGCAAACGGTTCCGATTGAATTACAGAATGTGGGGACGGCCGTGCTCACCTACACTGCCGCTTTGAACGCTGGCAGTTTGTCGCCCACATTGGTTAATCCCGGCGACACGATTAGCCCCACTCAGTCGGCTTGGATAACGATGACGATGAGCAGCGCCAGCCAGCCCACGGGAACCTATTCGGCCGACCTGACATTGCATTCAGCGCCAGACACCATCGGCGCGCCGGTTACGATGCCGTTTAAGTTGTTTATTGTTGAGGAAATTTACAACGTTTATCTACCGATTGTGATCAGATCGGAATAATGTAACCAGCTTCGCTCCCCCTTGTTTTTTCGAGCGAAACGAGAAATCTTACTTTTTGGGCCAGATAATAACCAGCGCCCGTTCGGCGCGGGCGGGGGGGGAGGCTGCCGCCCCCCGCTAAGATTTGTGGCTCTTTGGGAATTCATGGGGTAATCATGGCGTAATGCGTAATCCGTGATGTGTAACCAGAGGTACGTCACGCATTACGCATCACGGATTACAGCAAACCCCGCGAAATCCGAAAGAGCCAGATTTGCTTACGGGTATGAAAAGCCTTGACTAAAGACCAGATACCCGATTTGTTCCGTCGTATGGCTGCGCCCAGAATATTCATCCACTACAAGCTGCAAGGAATTTGTTGTTGCAGGAACAGCGCCATAGAAGTAAGCCCAACTGCCATCGCCGCCATCCATTGCCGCCTGGGTAACCAGAATGACTTGCGGTGCGGCGCTAAAAGCGTTGTTGAACGTGTAGTTATATGGCGGAGCGTTGGTGACACCCTTGACAATGTCTGCTCCCAGGTCAGCTTCATAAGAAACGCCGTTGAAAGTTCCATTTCCAGACTCAATCACGATAAACCCAATCGTTTCATTGGCGCGAGTAGTGTCGCCGTCTTGGCCGACGTGTTTCCCCATTTGCAAGTTGGCATTGTCGGGAGGCGTTCTCCGCGTACTCCCTCGATTCCAGAAGACTGACCAATCGGCGTCATTTGTGGTCATAACTTGCCCCAAGACAACTGGATTGGAATAGCCTTGTAAATAGCTGCGTGTCTCGCCAACCCAGTTGTTGTTTTCAGAAGTGACTGTGCTGTTGTATCGCTGGGCTTCAATTTTTGTCCCATCGGGTAAATCCCAGGCGCCAGCTTCAACAACGAGGCAGTGTACCGGTTCGGCGATGAGGGCATTGCCATTTGGATTCTGCAATTGAATTTGGAAGCCGGTGGCGGTTACGTTGCGCATCCGGACAACTTCAGGGACTGTGTTGTTGCGATAATTGAGGGAGCAAACGACGATGGGGTCAATGTAGGTGTTGGTAAGGGAGACAGCCGCCCAATTAGCGCTGCTCACATCGTTTCTGACGACGGTTTCCATTTGGAAGGGCGTAACAAGTGAATTAATGGCGACATCGGTGAAGACGGCCGTAGACAAACCGGCCGCGTGCGAAGTAACGCCAAGACCAAAATAAGCCGTTGCCCCCATACTGACCGTCGTTGTGCCAAACTGCGCCCACGCAACCCCATCGCTGGAATAAGAGGCGGTGAATGTGTCGCCGACGCGGGCTACCTTAATCCAGGTCGGCGCGGTGTTGCCGATAGAGCTGATGCCTGTGGCGTTGGCTCCCGTTGCGCTGCGGGCCTGGAAGTTCACCCCATTGCTTGGCGTTAAGGCGGCGAAGGCGTAAGAAGCATTGGCGCCCAACGATTCGCGGATCATCACGCCCGCTTTGGCCCAGGCGTCTGTATCGGTTTGCGAGGTGATGCGGGCGACGATCTCGCCGTCGCTGTCCAGCGTTTGGTACATGAAATGGAATTCATCGCTGGTTCCGAAAATGTCGGCGCCGGAGCCGTAGACGGTAAATGTGCCGGCATTCTCGCACGCTTTACCGGCGGCGGGTACGCTGCCGATGTCGGTGGACTGCCAGGGGGAGTTTAAGGAACAGGGGACTTCGGTGAAGGTGGCGGTGATTGTTTTGCTGGCGTCCATGGTGATGGGAATTGAGGTGGCGGTACTGGTCAAGTCGCCGCTCCAACCATCGAATGTCCAACCTGGATCGGCAACGGCCGTTAAATTAACGATGTCGTTGTAGCTGTACGTGGGCTGATCAGGATTCTTACCAGTTGTCCCATTGCCCACTTCTGTAATTGTCAGGGTGTAGGCTTCCGCTTCAAAGTTAGCGGTGATGCTTTTATTGCTGTCCATCGTGATGGTAACTGGATTCTGACTGCCAGCCAGGTCGCCGCTCCAGCCCGTGAACGCATGGCCAGGGTCGGCCGTGGCAGTGAGGGTAACGTTAGCGCCCGCCGTGTAAGAGGTTTGGTCTGGATCTTTGGTCACAGCGCCGCTGCCGCTGGGCAGGGCGGTGAGGGTGTATTCGGTGGCGGGCGCTTCGATGAAGACGGCCGTTACGTTCATATCGCTGTTGATGGCGAATATTTTAGGATTGCCATCGCCCGACAGGTTACCGCTCCAACCGGCGAAGTACCAGCCGGGGTTGGCGACGGCCGTTAAGGTAATCTCTGTGCCGTCAGGATAAGGGCCGGTGTTAGGCGGATTGGCTTGGATGGTTCCGCCAGTGCCAGTATCCGGATCGGAAATGATGTTAGTGGTCAGGGTGCGCGCGGTGTCGGCGAAAACGGCCGTGATGACCATATCTCCCGTAATTGTTATCGTCGCCGGATTATCCGTTCCCGTATAATCTCCCTGCCATCGATCAAAAATCCAGCCGGCGCCGGGAGCGGCTTCAATTTCCACTTCTTGCCCTACGCCAAACAGGTCTGTTTCTGGCGGCGTAGAACTGGCCGTGCCGCTGCCCGATTCATTCAACGTCAATGTATGAATCAATTCGGCAAATTTAGCTGTGACAGTTCTGTCTCCATTCATTGTGAGCGAGGCCGGATTGTTGGTTCCGATTAAATCACCCTCCCAACCAATGAAAACCCAGTTTGAATTAGTGGGGACGGCTTCCAGCGCCACTGTTTCACCAGGGCCATACTCTGTTTTATCCGGGTCGGCGACAACACTGCCGCCGCCTGCAGGATCGATATTGACCGTTAAAGTGACTGGTTCGCCGGTTGGCGGCGGCGTAAAGGCCAGCAAAGCCGGCGGCGCCACCGGCGCGTCATTCGCCAGGTTAGAGAAGACATTGGCAATAACCGGTTCCATCACATTGACGATTAGAATCACCGCCACTGCGACCAAACTCAAGATAAGCGCATATTCGGTCAGACCTTGACCCTTATCGCGTCTATGTTGGTAAGTGTATTGAGCGCATTTGTTTTTATTGAACATGAAGTCACCTCGAATCAGGTCGTACTAATCAACGAGCATAGTTGCGTGCGATATTGCTTACCTGACCAGGAATGGCAAGCCCTGTAAACGAATCATCCAGCCATATGTATCGTCTTTGCCCCCGATATAGCGAGTCACTAACCGACCGCCGACAAATGGCGTACAAACATTCTGATTCCCTGGATCTGCCTGACAAAGATCTGGATCCAGAATGGGGATTGGAATGGCATAAGGAGGGTTAACCCAGACGTTTTGACAGGAACCTAGACGGCAGCGACCGGTTATATCGGTAATACCTTGTACGGCCCAATAGGCGGCGTCGGGATCATTATTAGCGTCTGAAGATGCAGCGAATCGCATGGACCAATCGACTTCAGCTATGCTGTCGAAGTAAAAAGTGACGGGTGGTTGGGATCCTGAATCAGAATCAAATAGGCTGACCAGAATTGTGCCGCCGGCAAATTCTGGCGGTACATAAAGGAGCGGAATATCTACCGCATTACACTCTGGAGCGGGAGGGATGAGCAGTCTGTCGGCTGAATCGCAATCGCTATCGATTCCTACATTGGAGTTCATCGGTAAATTGCTTTGGCCAAAGACGGTTAACCCGCTAGAGCTGTGAGAACCGGGATTGTTAATGATGTGTACATTACGGGCATTGACTTCGCCGGGCACGGTATCTACATAATCGGGCGGCCCGGCCCAAATCTCGAACCCGTTTTCCGATGCGCCGGAGATGGCAGTGACATCGAGGTAAAGGTAGCGGTTCCCTGTTTCACCATCCACCAGAATGTTAGCCAGATCGGTGCTAAGGCTTACTTCGAATGTTTCAATGCCTATGCCGGGGGTGGCTGGCACATCAACGCCTGGCCAGGCTGCCGCTACGGCCGCTGGTCGGTCGAACGCCGGTCTACCGCCAGGTGAAACCCAGCGCATATCTGTTTGATGGTTGCCTGTATCCCGCACATTGTCTCCAACTTGGCCGATATATTGGGCTAGTGGAATTGAGATGATGGTACCGTCATTTTGTTGGGCTAGATAGTAAAGATCGTACTGTGTTTGCGTATTGCCTTCCGGGTTGTAATAACCATAATTACCGCAGGGGGCTTCCCGGTTTTCATCTATACGAATGAACCACCAGGAATTGACATCATCTGCTGGCAAACCCAGTCTTCGTTCTCCAGTGTCTATGATGCAAGGGTTGATATCTGAGGCAGAGCAGCTTAATGTCTCGGTCTCTGGTTCGCCCAGGTTAATCGCTGGCAGCGTATGGGTGACGGTTGCCGATTCATTGAGCCGGTTAATTGAGTCGGGATCAAATAATTCTACGCGAATAATATCGTGCGGATAATCTGGGGGAATGAGAATACGATAATTATAGGCATGTAATCCAGTATATTCATTGGGAGAATCTAGATACGATTCAGCCCAGTTTGGAGTGAATGGCGAGAAGGGGTCGCCAAATCGGCTGCAAATCTCGGGGCCAAAGACGGCCTGGTTAGAACTGGCTAAAGCGCCGTCTTCGACGCGGCGGCTGGCGTAAATATCTGTCGTAGGGAAGTAAGCGGCCGTGGCCGAAGCGGTTATGCGTGTAAAGTCTCGGCCAATGACTTTCAGAAAATACTGCTCAACCGGCCATGTGGCTGTAATGGTGTAATTGAATGAGCCTAAATCATCATCTTCCCAGGCATCGGATTGAAAATGTAATACGCCTAGATCAGGCAGCGTATCCGTTAAGACGGTTGACAATGGGAGGTTAGCCCCCAGGAATTGACCGGCTTTACGGTCGGCAGCGGTTAATTCTGATATTTTTTCGACTTCTGTTACGGCGGCCAGCGCAGCAGCGTCTACGGCCTTGCTCAGTTGGGAGCGCCGGGCAAAAAGAAAGCCAACGTCAACGGCAATGCCGACAAAGGCAATCAGTCCAATCATCATGAAGGTGACCAAAACGATGCTTTGACCTTGTTCGCGCCGATTCTTGGTTAAATGTTCTTCTTCTGTATTTTTAGCCATAGTTGTTTCCTAGTCCAATTGTGAACTGAAGACCTTGTTTCTAAATCGTTGTAAATAAATATCACGATTCTTGACCGCAAGATTCGTCCCAGCTAATAAACTCGACCAGCAGCCAATCTTCGCTGACGCTGTATCCG
>JANTGY010000097.1 GCA_024762695.1 Anaerolineae bacterium | reverse complement strand
ACGAAGCGATGGAAGACGAGATTCGGATTACGGTGATTGCGACGGGTTTTGATCACGGGACGCCTATGATGCGGACGATGGCACGGCCGTCCCGCCAGTCCGTCCGCGAAACGGTTTCCGTTCCTGCCCAGCGTCCCGCGTCTGCCAGACCTGATCCCCAACGCGAAACGCCCCAATTCCGGGTTAATGACCTGGATATTCCGGCGTTCTTGCGGAAGCGGAAGCAATAAAAGTTGTGAAAAAACGTAAGACGCAAGACGTATTTGGTTATTCACGTCTTGCGTTTTGCGTCTTTAATTTGCGCCCCCATCCTGCCTAAAACCTGCTTAACGCACACTTACCAGAGAAAAAAACAAAACAGAATCTTTAAGGTTTGGAACGCCCCAATCGTCTTGGCAGGCTAGTACCCATGTGCTATAATTTCGGCTCCTTAACCGGCAAATATGGGGGTGACAAGTCAGTTTGCCCCATATTTGGCAGTTCCGACATTATTTTTCGATACACGCCGCTATATAGGTTTGGCCGAAAAGGGAGTAACAACCATGAAATGTCCATATTGCGACCATTCAAAAACACGCGTCATTGATACCAGCCATGACCAGCGCGGCGGGACGCGGCGGCGGCGCGTTTGCGATCAATGCGGGGAGCGATTCAGTTCTTACGAACGGCCGATTTTGGCCACGCCCCTCATCATCAAACGGGATAAAACCCGCGAAGAATTCTCGCGCGACAAGCTGCTGAAAGGGATTCAAATTGCCTGCGAGAAACGGCCGGTTTCCGCGGCCGACATTGACCGCATCGCTGGCGAAATCGAGGCCGAGTTGCAGCAGTTGGGCCGCGCCGAGGTGAAGGGCCGGATGGTGGGGGACAAGGTCATCAAAAAGCTCAAGGAATTGGATGAGGTGGCTTACATTCGCTACGCCATTGTCTACCTGGGGTTAGACGACCTCGATTCAATACGGCAGGAAATTGATCGTTTGCTAGGCGAGTAACGGTCATAATTGTTAGATTTAGCACGTTAACAATCAAAAAGAGAAATGTTCAAATAGGAGAATGGGTTATGTCAGATGATCGTGTTGTAAAGGAAACTGTGCAGGTAATGGGGAAGGCAGAGAAGCGTCACAGCAAGAATGGGCAGAATGGGGCGAAGGGCTTTGAGGCGGACAGTATTTATTTTAAGGTGGCGTTACCGCAGCAGATTGTTAAGCGAGACGGCCGTATCGTTCCCTTTGAGATTGAGCGCATTGAAGACGCCTTGCGCCGCTGTTTTGCCAGCATTGGACAGGAGCCGGAAACGCCTGTTGCCGAAATCGCGCATCAAGTTGGCAATGTTGTGGCCGCCAAATATGATTTGCCCACTGTGGAAGGCATCCAAGACATTGTGGAGATGGCCTTGCAAGCCGCCGGGGAGTATGAAGCGGCCAAGCATTACATCCTCTACCGTGCTGAACACGCTAAAATGCGCACCGAGCGTCCCGTTCCAGAGGAAGTGCGCCAGGCGTTCGCCGAATCGGCTAAATACTTTCCCACGCAACTGCAAAAATTCCAGTTTTACGACAAATATGCCCGCTTTAATTATGATTTAGGCCGCCGTGAAACGTGGCTGGAGACTGTTAACCGCGCCGTTGAATTTTTGAAGGAATTATCTGATTATCGTTTATCCAGCGAAACTTACGAGCGCGTCCGCCAGGGTATTTTGCAGATGAAGGCGATGCCTTCCATGCGGTTGTTGGCGATGGCCGGCCCGGCGGCGCGGCGCAACAATATTGCCATTTACAACTGCTCCTACATGCCGATTGACAGCATTGATTCGTTTGTCGAAGGGCTGATTATTTCGATGAGCGGCTGCGGCGTGGGCTATTCGGTAGAGCGTCGCTACGTGGAGAAGTTCTCGCGCATTGCCCGCCAATCGGGTAAGCCGCCGAAGACGTTTGTGGTGCCTGATTCGTCGGAAGGATGGGCGCAGGCGGTGCGTACCGGCTTGTTGACTTGGTTTGCCGGGGAAGATGTGGTGTTTGATTATTCGGAGGTGCGTCCGGCGGGCGCGCCGCTGCGGGTGAAGGGGGGACGCGCTTCGGGGCCGGAGCCGCTGCGCAAGATGCTTGATTTTGCCCGTACCCGTATTTTGTCGCGCCAGGGTGGTTTTTTACGGCCGTTAGACGCCCATGACATTATGTGTGCAGTGGGGGATGCGGCCGTTTCTGGCGGCGTGCGGCGCACAGCGATGATTTCCCTGTTCGATTATGACGATCAGGAGATGCGGAGCTGCAAGGATGGCGATTTCTGGCGCAATAACAGCCAGCGCTGGAATGCCAATAATTCGGCCGTGTGGCCGGAACGGGAGCTGACGCAGACGGAAGTGACCCGTTTTGTGTTGGATATGGTGGAATCGGGACGGGGCGAGCCGGGCATTTTTAATCGCCGCGCGGCGATTGAAAATCAACCGGAACGCCGTGAAGTTGCCGAATTTGGGACAAACCCCTGTGTGACGGCTGATACCTGGGTGATGACGGGGCATGGGCCGCGCCAGGTAGTGGAATTGATTGAACAGCCATTTGACGCATTGGTAGATGGCCGTTCCCATCAATCAACCGAAGACGGCTTTTTCTTCACTGGCAACAAACCAGTTTACCTGGTTGAGACAGTAGAAGGACATACGCTCGAAGCAACTGCCGACCATCCCATTCTGCAAGTCACCCAACAAACGCGCAAAAAACAATACACCGAATGGACAAACGTGGAAGATTTGGCCCCCGATGACTTGATTCGTCTGCATAACCAGCGCGGCTCCGCGTGGACGGCCGATGATCACGGCGCATCAGTCGCCTGGATGTTGGGAATGCTGGTAGGCGATGGCACATTTGCCCGCCATGCGGCCAAAAGCGATCAGGCAATCTTGCGTTTCTGGGGCGAACACAGCCAAACGATGGTCGAAACGGCGCACGCTGTTCTTACTGCCAACATTCCTGCCCGAAGTGATTTACAGCCGGTATGGAATCAATCGAACCAGTATTGGCGACTATCTTCTACTGGTTTGGGCGATGTGGCCGCTCATTATGGTATTGTCTCTGGACACAAAACCGTTACTCCAGAGATTGAGCAGACATCCAGCGCGTTTTACGCCGGTTTCTTGCGCGGTTTATTTGATGCCGATGGCACAGTGATTGGCGATCAGGAAAAAGGCATCAGTGTGCGTTTGGCGCAATCCAATTTGGAATTGTTGCAAGCCGTCCAGCGGATGCTGTTGCGATTGGGGATTGTTTCCACAATTTACCAAAATCGCCGAACGGCCGGATATCGTCCTTTGCCTGATGGGCGTGGCGGGACGAAAGAGTATTGGACGAAAGCCCAGCATGAATTGGTTGTTTCCAACGATAATATCCTGGTCTATCAGGAGCGGATTGGTTTTTCTGACCCGGATAAGGCGGTTAAGTTGTCAGACAAGATTGCCGCTTACCGACGCCAACCGAACCGCGAGCGTTTTATCGCGCGCGTGAAATCAATCACGCCGCTGGGTCACAAGGATGTGTATGATTGTACGGTTCCCGACGTTCATGCGTTTGATGCGAATGGGTTGTATGTTCATAATTGCGGAGAGATTTTTCTGAAACCGTATCAATTCTGCAACCTCACCAGCGCTGTTGCCCGCGCCGAGGATGACTTTGAAAGCTTGCGTGAGAAGGTGGAATTGGCGACCATTATCGGCACGATTCAATCTATGGCGACGTATTTCCCCGGCTTACGCGAAGAGTGGCAGGAGAACTGCCGCGTGGAACGGCTGCTGGGCGTTGATTTGAACGGCCAGATGGACAGCCCGGCGGCGCAAGACCCGGAGATTCAATCCCGATTGCGCGAAGTGGTTGTGCAAACGAATAAAGAATACGCTCAATTGTTGGGGATTAACCAGGCGGCGGCAACAACGGCCGTTAAACCATCCGGCAACTCATCGCAACTGCTCAACTCCTCATCCGGCATCCATGCCCGCTGGGCGCCGTATTACATCCGTAACGTGCGTGTGGGAGCGCATTCGCCCATCCGCAAAGTGCTGCACGATGCCGGCGTGCCCATGGATCCCGAAAATGGTCAGACTAAAGAGAATGCCGATACCTGGGTGATTCATTTCCCGGTAAAAGCCCCAGAAACGGCCGTTACCCGCAACCAACGCACCGCCCTGCAGCAATGCGACTATTGGCTGCAAACCAAGACCCATTACACCGAACACAACCCCAGCGTTACCATCACCTACCAGCCCGATGAAGCCCTCGACATTATCAGATGGATTTGGGAACATCAGGACAAAATCGGCGGTATGGCCTTTTTGCCCGCTTTTGATGCGCAATATGACCAAATGCCCTATGTCGAAATCACCGCAGAAGAGTATGAGCAGTTAGCCGCTCAATTCCCGGAAATTGATTTTTCTAAAATTTACCGGTACGAAGAAGACGATTTAACAACGGCCGCTCAGGAATTTGCTTGTTTGGCCGGCGGATGCGACGTGTAAGACGGCCGTAAGAAAACCTGGTTTTAGAGAGGGGTTTTAAGGTGTTTTGTAAGGTTTTGAGACCATCATTAGGTACTGAGGGACAAAATAGGACAAATGATAGTATTGACACTGAACACAAGTTCAAGGATAATGAATTAGCTTTATCTAAACGTAATGAAGTTACCGAGTATTGGAACAGTAATCGTCCCCCATAAATTAAGGAGAATGATGATGAATTATCTGCCTGAGAATGAACAGAAGATTGATGAATTGCGCGCTGAATATGAAGCTCCGGCTGTTATTTACGAAGACAGCATCAGTACACGCGCTGGTTCGCCCTTAAGTAACCCAAGCGGCGTTGATGGTATTAACCCAGACGATCTTTTTGACTAGTCTGTAGTTTGCCATCTTGCTCAGGCCGATCATCATTAGACACTTAGTTGCCAGGGTGTTCTGTTCCTGATTTGTTTTAACGCAAAGCCTGTCGAATCAACTGATGGTTCGACAGGCTTTTTTTGTTTTCAATTAGCGCGTTTCCCTATTCCTGCAATGTTCCTGGCGAGGGGAAGGCGTTTTCCTGAAAATCGACCGAGCAATCATTGGTGTCGCGCCAATAAGGGATGCGTTCCAGACTGGCTCCACCGATGACGACCAGATCGCAGGGGGCGATGCCAGGATAGCTGCCAGTTCCATAAGTGACTACTTCGACAACTTTATTATTGGCATCGCGGAGAATGATCTCGTCACCGGCATTGCCTAACTGCAAGAAGGTACTCGTGTCGCCCCAATTGGGATCGTCAATCAGATTGGGCACACCAGCGTCTGATTCCAGGATTTCAAAGTCGGGGTTGAGGCCAAATTCAGCCTGAAAGGCAGCGGCTTTGGTGGCGATGAGGAGGGGCTGATTGGCGGAGAGCGTTGTTCCCAATGGAAAACGGCGTAAATCTTCATAGTCCGAGGCGTTCACGGCATCGCTCAAGCTGTAGCCGCTCAAATCAATGGCGACGCCCGTGGGATTAACGATTTCGATGAATTCTTTGTCGTCGTCGCCGAGTGGATTGTAGAGGATTTCGCTGATCAGGATATGGTTGGCCGGGCCGATGAAGTTGTTGGAAATGATGGGCAGGTAGTTGCGATGAGGCCAATCACGATTGAATAGTTCTGCTAAAAGGTTATACGCCGCATCTGATTGGACTTGGAGGGCTAACTCTCGATTGCCTTTGCTGGATTGTTCGCTGCCGTTTAGGCTGCCGACGTGGATAAAGCCCTGGCCGCTGATGTTGACCAGAACCATTTTGTTGTGAATGCCCAATCCTGCGGGGTTGCCCAGGGCGCAGCGCAGGTTGAGTTTTTCGTCTTGGGCGATGGTTTGAACATAGGCGCAGGTAGCGCTGTTGCTGACTTCGTCGCCACCATCGAAATAGGCGTCGAGGAGGAGGCGAACGGCCGCTCCGCGACGAGCGGCGTTGATGTACGCTTCGAGGCGGGGGTTGGGATCGTCGGTGGGATTGGCGCCCCAATACGGCCGTTCATCTAACTGCTGCACTAACACCGTATCGCCCGAGCCGGCCCGGTTGACCAACCCCAACAAGCTGTCCTCATCGCGCAGGCTGTTTTCTGGCGACTGCACCAATTCAAAAACAAATTCGCCGCTGAAACTGGTTGGGGATGGATAGCGGACGGTGTAGGTGATGCCGCCCGTCTCTGTATCGGGGATGAAGCCGACGGGAGGCGGGCCGATATAGGCTGTATTCGTAATGTCCACATGGTTTGTCAGGTCGAAATCGCGCGCAAAGATGGTTTGAATATGGCTGACAACGCCCGGGGCATCGGTGATGAGGGCGACGCCGCGCCGCCCCCATGTGCCATCGCTTTTATCGTCGTCGGGCAGGCTGTTGGGGCTGAGGTTTTCGCTGCTGACGATGACTTTACGGCCGTCGATGAGGATGAATTTGGCGTGCAAGAAACGGTAGCGGTCGGCAATATCCAAAACATCATCGGCAATCATGAACCAGCAGTTTCCGCCAGCCGCTTCCAGTTCCTGGCAAATGTATTTTTCCTGGTCGGAAACGCCGCCGATGGGGCTGCCTTCTAGCAAAACGGTAACAGAAACACCGCGTTGGGCGGCCTGAACGAGCGCATTGCTGATGCCAATATGCTCAAAAGTGAGGGCTTCGATGTTCAGGCTGGTTTCGGCCAGGTCTATTTCGTCCACGATGGCCTGATAAGCGTTGTCGGGGGCGATGGCGACGGTGAGAACGGCCGTCTCCGTTACCTTTGTCGTCAAGAAAAACTCATCCAAATCCCAGCCGGGGTAGCGGGGTTTACGGCCGTTAATCACATCGTCGACTGCCTGCGCCCAATCGGCGGCCGTGTCGGTGTCGGGAACGGGTTGTCCGGTCGTTTGGTCGCGCCGCCGGTATAAGATTTGGCCTTCTTGGCCGAAAAGACCATTGTAATAATAGTGAACGGCCGTGCCTGACCAGCCTGTTTGACTCGTATCGCCGCCTTCGTAAACTAACACATCCACAATAGCTCCATCCGCATCTTTTAGAATGACTTCATCGCCTGAATTAGCAAAACCAGGCCATGTTCCCGATAGATTTGGAATCGATAAGGAACTGTCTACCACTTCAAAATCAGGCAGAAAACCAAACTGACGTGCAAACGCGGCGCCGTTTTTCGTTAGCCAGAGGGTTTCATCAGGGGCCAGAAGCGTATTGGTCGGAATAGTTGCGGTTGAGACGCCGTCAAACAACTGCCATTCGCCAATATCAACGTTGCTGTCACTGACATTACGGAGTTTCACCGCTTCATCAGGTTCGTTGGTCTCTAGCCCATCATATAAAACGGCATCAATGAGCACTGTGGATGAGATGGCCTGACTGGGCAATGTCGCTATGATGAGCAGCAAAGTCGTGGGCAAAACGGCCGTAATCAATAACCAAAAAACACGCCTGGGCATAATTCCCTCCCGCCAAACTAAATTGATTAACTACAAAACGCTGCCCATTTTATATACCCTCCCCATAAAATTTGCAACCCTGTTTGGGATCAAAAAAGGCCCGTCAGTGAATGTGAATCCACTGACGGGCCATGAAAAACGATGTTAGAAATAATCTAGCGGCGACGGCCGCCAGTGAGCAGCATAACGTAATAAAGCAGCGTGCCAATGGCGGCCACAGCTGCAGCCACATACGTCAAAGCCGCTGCATCCAGCACCTTTTCCACACCCTTCATCTCATCGCCAACCAGAATGCCGTTGCTGACCAGCAATTGCTTGGCGCGGCGGCTGGCGTCAAACTCAACCGGCAGCGTGACTAAGGCAAACACGACGCTGGCGGCGAATAAAATCACGCCTACCCAGGCCAATGTGGTGAATTGGAGCCAGAATCCGGCGATAAAAATCCAGGGGCCGAGGTTGCTGCCAAATTGCACGGCCGGAACCAAAGCGCTGCGAATGTTGAGCGGCACATACGATTTAGCGTCCTGGACAGCGTGGCCCATCTCATGGGCGGCCACGCCGGCGGCGGCTATGCTGGGCGTGCGGTACACATCGGGGCTGAGTCGTAACACCTTGCTGCGTGGATCATAATGATCGCTGAGAAAGCCTTTGGTTTCCTCGATGACGACATCATAAAGACCCTGAGAATCCAGTAAGGCGCGAGCGACTTCGGCTCCAGTAACATTTCGCATTGTGCGTACCTGGGCATATTTGTTAAAGGCATTTTTAACACGAGCACGCGCCCACATGCCTAACAATAAACCAGGTAAAGCAAAAACCAGATATAGCGGGTCAAAGAACATGGATTAACCTCTTTTATTTATGGCAATGGGAGCAGTCTTCACTGCCCGATTCATTTTTTGGCGATAAAGTTGATGCATCATTTGCAAGAGATAAAGACCGGTTACGGTTGAAGGCAGAACGATGAACCAATACTTTAAGATGATTGTTCCCATTACAAAACTCCTTGAGAAAGATAACGGCGTTTGCCGTCATAAATAATACGTAGATTGTGGCATATTGGTGCATTTAACGTCAATAATTTGGCGTTGTTTCCAATGAATATCTTACAATTGGCCGCCTAAGATGACACAGGGATGAGAGACGGATATAGTTGGCGTATGAGGTGGATGTTTGATGGATCCAAAAGAGATTGTTCGGCAAGGGTATGACAAGATTTCTTATAATTATCGGACGGATGACGGCCGTAACATGCCCTCCGATTACGCCGCCTGGTTGGCCGAACTAACCCCGCTTCTACCAGATAGCGCGCCGCTGTTGGAACTGGGCTGTGGCTGCGGCGTTCCCGTCGGCCAGATTCTGGCTCCGGATTTTGAGTATACAGGCATAGATATTTCACCGGTGCAGGTTGAGCGGGCGCGGCAGTTGGTGCAAAATGGCAAATTCCTCGCCGCCGACATGAGCCAATTAACTTTCCCTGATAAGGCGTTTGCCGCCATCCTCAGCTTTTACGCCATCATCCATTTGCCGCTGGAAGAGCAGCCGGTTTTGTTTGCCAACATCCAGCGCTGGCTGCGCCCTGGCGGTTATCTCATGGCAACCGTTGGACACACTGGCTGGACAGGAACGGAAGAGGATTGGTTGGGTGCGGAAATGTATTGGAGCCACGCTGATGCGGCCACGTATCGCCAATGGCTCATCGACCTTAACTTTGCGATAATTTGGTCCCGTTTCATCCCTGAAGGGGACGGCGGGCATACGCTATTCCTGGCGCAAAAAGCGCCCGAATAATAGTTTTGGAGGGAATGATGCAATCTTTAGGTATCAATTGGGGATATTTTATCATTCAGATTGGCGTTTTAATCATTTTACTGGCGTTGCTCATCATTGCTTTACGCGCCATTATCAAAACAATCAACAAGGATTAAGAATGACTAACAACCAACATGAGCTGCCCCGCGACATGGGCGACGGATTGCTGCTGCGCTGGGCGACGCCCGACGACGCTGAAGAATTGGGCGCGTTTAACGCCCGCATTCATGCCGACAATCCGGATGAACCGGCCCAATATCTGGCTCATTGGGTGCATGATTTGATGAACGGCCGTCACCCCACTACCCACGCCAATGATTTTACAGTGGTTGTGGATCAAAATGCGGGCGGCAAAATCGTCTCCAGCCTCAACACCATTTCCCAAACCTGGACATACGACGGTATCGAATTTGGCGTCGGCCGGCCTGAACTGGTGGGAACCGACCCGGCTTACCGGCGGCGTGGCCTGGTGCGGGCCCAAATGGACGCCGTCCACGCCAAAAGCGCGGCGCGGGGCGAACTGGTTCAGGCCATCACCGGCATTCCCTGGTATTACCGCCAATTTGGCTATGAAATGACGATTGATTTGGGCGGCAGCCGCCAATTATTTTGGACGCGAAAAGGGAATGACAAACCGATCAAAGATGAGGATGAAGTTTATCGGATGCGACCGGCGACGTTGGACGACATCCCTGTTTTGCGCGAATTGTATGCCGCCCACTGTGCCGACAGTCTGGTGACGCGCGTGCGCGATGAGGCGATGTGGCGGTATGAATTTACGGAACCGCATCGAGGGTCGCCTTACTTCCGCGATATACGTTTAATTGAAACGGCCGTAGGCGAGGTTGTGGCCTATGGGGAATATCGCGCCTGGAAAAGTTCCACCTCGTTCTTGGTGCGCGAGTTTGGCGTCAAGGCCGGGCATTCGTGGCGGGCGGCTGCCCTATTTTTGGTGCGAACGCTCAAAAAAGAGGCTGATGAATTGAACCAAAAACGGGACAAGCCGCTAGACCATGTGAGTTTTAATCTGGGCGCGGCGCATCCGATTTATGAGGCGCTCGGCAATCAATTAGAGCGGCAGATTCCGCCTTACGCCTGGTTTGTGCGCGTGCCTGATTTGGCTGGTTTCTTGCGTCATATTGGGCCGGCGCTGGAAAAACGGCTGGCCCACAGCGTGCTTGCCGGGCACAGTGGCGATTTGCGTCTTAATTTTTACCAGAACCAACTGCGGTTAACCTGGGCGCAGGGCAAATTGGTAGAGATTGCGCCTTATGAAGCGAGCCATTTTTTTGATTATGATGCGGCTTTCCCCGATTTGACATTTTTACAACTTTTGTTTGGCTATCGGACAGCGACCGAGTTGGCGGCGGCGCGCGCCGACTGCGATGTAGAAAATGAAGCAACGGCCGTTATCCTCCTCAACATTCTTTTCCCCAAACGGCCGTCCCACATCCTGGATTTAGGCTAACATGAACAACCCCATCCAACCCTTCCTCGATTTTCAAGACGCGCTCATTTTAGATGGCGGACTGGCGACCGAATTGGAAGCGCGCGGCTGCGATTTGCGCGACGAATTGTGGTCGGCGCGGCTGCTGCTGGACGATCCGGCCGTCATCCGACAAGTACACCGCGATTATTACCGGGCTGGGGCCGACTGCGGCATCAGCGCCAGTTACCAGGCGACCATCCCGGCTTTGATGGCGCGTGGTTTGACCGAAGCCGAAGCGATTGCGCTGCTGCGTCTTTCCGTGCATCTGGTGTTGGAAGCCCGCGACCAATTTTGGGCTGATCCGGCTAACCGCGTGGGACGGCTGCGGCCAATCGCAGCCGCCAGCGTAGGGCCGTATGGCGCGGCGTTGGCCGACGGCTCCGAGTACAGCGGCAACTACGATCTCGATGAGGTTGGATTGGTTGATTGGCACCGCCAACGCTGGCATATTTTGGCCGAGAGCGGCGCAGACATTCTGGCTTGCGAGACGATTCCTTCGCATAGCGAAGCAAGAGCGTTGGCTCGGCTAACGACCGAAACGCCAGATATGCCAGTGTGGATGAGTTTTAGCTGTGGCGACGGCCGTTCCCTCCACGACGGAACTTCCATTGCCGAAGTTGCTTCCGATTTGGACAAAGTTGAACAAGTTGTGGCGATGGGCATTAACTGCACACCGCCCAGCTACATCCCCAGCCTCATCCGCGAAGTACGCGCCATGACCCAGAAACCGATAGTCGTTTACCCCAACTCTGGTGAGGAATATGATGCGGTGCAAAAAGTTTGGCTAGGTCAATCCATCCCTTCTGAGTTTGGCACATTTAGCCGCGAATGGCGCCGAGAAGGCGCCGCCCTCATTGGCGGCTGCTGCCGAACAACGCCGGCGCATATTCGGCAAATTGCCGATCGGATGCGGCGTAACGAGTAGGGGCGGGATGACCGGGCCATGATCTCGGCCATACGAATATCTTGTTTCGCCTGCATAACCGACTTTTCCAGCAAAAACAATCAAGCTGACTGGCTGATCGGCTGAACGCTTTCATTTTTTTACAATGAGTCGCATTCCCCGCACGGTTTTTGGAACCAGGTAACAATCGGCCTTTCATGGTTGCTCTATCATCCTAAAGACAGCAACATCTCCACACATTTTCAACAGAAATGAAACATACCCTTTGACAAAGGGTGCATTTCAAATGAGTTGAGAAAAGTGCGTGTTTCGGGAATTCGTTAGTGTCTTTAGTTTTTCGCCACCCCCTTGTAGATGATGTATCGGGAATTGGAATTCCCGATACCTACTCGAGAGGAAGTT
>JANTGY010000096.1 GCA_024762695.1 Anaerolineae bacterium | reverse complement strand
GCCAATTTGCAGCCCTGGCATTTTGTCGTCGTCAGTGACCTGGCCGTTAAACGCCAAATCCGGGAAGCGGCCGAAGCGGAGGAACGAGAATTTTACGAGCGTCGGGCGACGGAAGAGTGGCTGGAAGCGTTAGCCCCGCTGGGAACGGATGCCAGCAAGCCGTTCCTGGAAACCGCGCCTTATTTGATTGCCATCTTTGCCCAAAGCTATGGGATTGGGGCAAACGGCGAGAAAATCAAGCATTATTACGTGCAGGAATCGGTGGGGATTGCGACGGGGCTGTTGATTACGGCGCTGCATCAGGCTGGGCTGGCGACTTTGACGCATACGCCCAGCCCGATGAATTTTTTGACTGAGATTTTGGAACGGCCGGGGAATGAACGGCCGTTTCTCCTTCTTGTTGTTGGTTATCCCCAGAGAAATACAGAAGTTCCACAAATTTCAAAAAGACCGCTTGAGGGGATTGCCAGCTTTTTATAAGAAGGCACAAGAACTTATGGCTAATCGAGGCTGGTGATACAGAAGATGTCGGTTTCTTGCTTACGGCCGCGTAGTTGGAAACTGCCCAGGGGGAGAAGACCGGCTTTGTCGGGCAGCAGGGCGCGGGTGGAACCGCTGATGAGGACTTGGCCTGGTTTAGCCATCTCTTGCAGCCGTTTGGCCTGGTTGACGGCGTCGCCGATGACGGTGTAGTTCATGGCTTGGGTTGTGCCGATGTTGCCGGCAACGGCCGTTCCCGTGTTAATCCCCACGCTAAATTGCAAAATAGGATCCGATTTGAGGGCGCGGATAAGCTGCCAGGCGGCTTGAGCGGCGTGCCAGGCATGGTGAGGATCGGGATTGGGGGCGTTAAAGACACCCATCACGGCATCGCCCATGTATTTGTCCAATGTGCCGCCGTGGGCGATGAGGGCGTCAACGGCGATGGACAGCTTGCCGTTGAGCATATGCAGCGCCGTCTCTGGGTCTACGCCTTCTGTCCAACTGGTGAAGCCGCGTAAATCGGCGAAAAGGACGGTGACTTCTTTGCGCTCGCCGCCTAGTTTGACCGCCTTGGGGTTGGCGACCATCTGGCTGGCGACGGCGCCGGGCAGAAAGCGGTGCAGCAGGTCGTCTAGTTGGGCGCGGGCGGCGTCGAGCTGGGTGGAGAGCAGGTTGAGTTCGTTGCGCTGCTGGGTGACGCGCTGTTCCAGGTTGCCTTCGTCGCTCACGTCGCTGACGATGAGGAGGAGTCGGCCATCGTAGGGGACGATGGTCAGCGTGATGTAGGCGGTTGTTCCGTCGGGGCGTTGGCGGGCGATTTTTTCGATTTTGAGGGCCGGCTGTTCTTTTCGGGCGACTTGGGCGACATCCTCTTCCAGGCCGGTCAGTTCGACGAAGAGATCGCCGAGGGAACGGCCGTTCACCTGCCCACTTTCATCATCCACCCACTGCATCAAACCTGGGCTGTAGCTGGCGAGACGGCCGTCGGCGCCGGCCGTTGCATATTCAATGCCCTGAATCGCTAAGATCGCTTTGAGGAGTGTCGGGTTAGGCATCGATTGGCGGTTGTTGTGGTAATGTGACGGCGAATATCGAGCCGACTTTTGGTTTGCTGGAGACGGTAATTTGACCTTGATGCGCTTCGACCAGCATTTTGACGATGTACAGGCCCAATCCCGTGCCGCGCGTTTTGCTTTTGCGGGCTTCATCGGTGCGGTAATACAACTGGAAAAGATTGGCAAGCTGCGCTTTGGTCATGCCCCGGCCGTTGTCCAGCACTTTTAACGTGATTTGGTCGTCTTTTTGTCTGGCCTGGATGAATACGCGCCCTTCGCGCGGCGTGTATTTGATGGCGTTGCTCACCAGATTGTAGACAATCCGACTGACTTTATCTTCATCGGCCCACAATTGTAGGGGCAGTTCAGGCAGGTCGGTGTCCAGGGTGATTTGGCGGCTGTCGGCGTTGATTTGCATGACGGCCGTCACCCCGCGTACGATGGCGCCCAAATCAATCCATTCCTGTTTGAGGTTGAGACGGCCGTCTTCAATCTGGTCCATATCCAAAAAATCGCTAATCAGTTTGTTGAGCCGGTCGGCTTGCGTAAGAACAATATTCAAATACTCGATGACGTTGGGCGTTTGGCCGCTCTCGAATAAATCCAACATAAGGCCGGCGTAGCCGCTGATGGCCGTCAGCGGGGTGCGTAAATCATGGGCGGCCATCGACAAAAAGATGGATTTGAGCCGATTGAGCCGCTTTAATTCGGCATTGGCGTCGGTAAGCTGTCCCTGAACCAGGCGCAGTTCGTTGCGGTCTTGGACGAGGGCTTGATGGAGACGGCCGTAATCGGTGACGTCTTCTACCACCACCAGCAGTCCCTGGTTGGGGTGGCTGGCGTCTAATGGCGTGACCTGGAAATTGAGGTAAATGGGCCGGGTCGAATCCTGACTGCGATCAACTTGTTCCAGACGAAACAGCGGCGTTTCGCCGCGTAAAACGGCGTAGAGCGCTTCTTCCGCGCCGACAAATTCCCATAATAAATTAGTGATGGGTTGACCGGCGATTTCTTCATCCAGATTTTGTAATAGTTCGGCGAAATTGGGGGAGGCTTGGACGGCCGTTAAATCGGGAGCCAACTGCACATAAGCCATCGCGTGCGCCAGACTCATCGCCTCGGCGGCGCGGGCGGCCAACATGAGCGGGCTGAAATCCATTGGGGAAAGGGCCATCGTTAAACCTTGATTTGTTCGGCCAGATGTTGGAAGGCGGCCTCCACCTGGAAGCCGGTTTTGGCGCTCGTTTCCAGATAACGGCCGTTTAATTGGTCGCAAACAGCCTGTATTTCCTCCTCGTTGATGCTTCGTTCCGCTTCCAAATCGGCCTTGTTACCGGCAAAAACCAGAACTGCATCCTGACTCAGATCGCGCAGTTGTCCGGCATAAAATTGCAGCTTTTCCAGCGTTTCGGACCGTGTCAAGTCGCAAACAATGAGCGCGCCGACCGCCCCGCGTAAATAACTGGCCCCCGCTTTGCTAAAATCATCGCCGCCGGCCAGGTCCCAAATGAGCAGATTGAGCGTGTACTCGTCCATTTCCACCGGCTTGCGCGAAATTTTGACGCCGATGGTGCTCAAGTAGCGGTCGTCAAAGCGGTCTTCGACGAAGCGACGCGCCAGGCTGGTTTTGCCGACGGCAAAATCGCCTAAAAGACATACTTTCTTTTGAATGACGCGCTTGGTCATGCTTGCTCCATTTTACTTAGGCTAAATATGAATTTTAATTATCCAAAATTTGAGATGTCATTCCTGCGGAGGCAGGAATCCACTCCAATGGAAATAGTTGTTTGTAGTCAGGTACGCAGTCTGCGGAGTACCGTTTGGTGGAACGCCTCTCCGAGGACTACGTGGCTTACTACGAACGACACACTATTTTTTTTGAAATGACTTTAACTGCCATTCTCTTCATTAAACGTCAGCCATTGTATCGGTATCCAGCCCCGCCGCAAACCGGCGCCGCCTTGCCATTCAATCTCAGCCCACTCGCCTTGCTGAGACAAAACCGTCACTGGAACGTCAGTCTGGATGGCGATGATGGCGGTGGCGTCAATATCGGGCTGCTCGCGCACCCAGACAGGGGCATTGGTAACGGCCGTGTTGCCAGGCACAGGGGTGACAGTGGGCAGCGGCGTCGCCGTTAAGGTAGGGGTTGGAGTTGGGATCGGCGTGTTGGTAGGCACGGCCGTATTTGTGGCTGTTGGCAGCGGGGTCATGGTGGGGATGGGCGTGTTGGTGGCGGTAGGTTGAAGCGTTTGGGTGGGGGTGGTTGTAGCCGTCGCCGTCGCCGTCGGTTCGCTAAACGCCAGCGGCCACAACGCAATCGTAAATTGCAAATAAAAACAAGCCATGGCAATGAGGAGCAGCCCAATCAGGCCGCCGCCCGCCAGCGCCCACTTTTGACCGCGATTCATCGGCTTCGACTCCGTCTCTTCCGCAATCGTTAAATTAGTCGAAAGCTCGGCAAGCAGCGGTGGTAAATTGGGCAGCGTTGCCGGATCGCCCGTAAAATCGCGCAGCGCGGGAGCGTGGTCAATATGCAGTTCGGACACAAAAGAGCGTAGTTGGCCCCGAAACCATTCCGGCTCAATCCCCGTCGTCACGGCGGCGAGATAAGCATGACGGCCGCTTTGAATCACAATCCGTTCATCGCCATATTGAATCTCATTCAAGCTCTCACTGGCCGAGCCGTCGCCAAACGAATCGCGGGCAAAATCACGAATCGCCGTCAGCATCCCGCCAATCAAGTCCGAATCGCCGTTGGTTTCTTCCTTATGGCTGTGATGGGCCAGCAGCAGCCCCGACTCATGCTGAATGAGAAACAGCTCTTGAACGGCAAAGGGCAGCGCTTCGCGGATGGCTAATTCAGAAGATGAAACCCCGCGCAGCCGCGCCGATAATGATTTGAAAAAACCTTGCGGGCCGAATGTTGATTTTAACCGGGCGTCAATATTTTGCTGTAATTCGCGGGCAAATTCAGCGATGGCTCGCTGCACGGTGGAGAGGATGATGGGGTAAATGGCCTCAATCATATCCTCGCGCGAATCGCGGATCTGGACGCGGATGGCGTCGCCCATGACTGGGCCGAGCGCTTCGGCCATCTCGTCGCGGGAGTTGCGAATGGTATCGCTAATCATTCCACTCATTTCGTCGGTCAGGCGGGGAATAAGGGCTTCAGATTCGGCGGCGATGTCGGATCGTAATTGGTCGAGGCGGGCTTGGAGGGCGGCGGCTTCTTCCTGATGGGATCGGGCAGCCTGCTGCAAGGCGTCAATTTCGGCTTGCAAAGTTTGGGCGCGGGCATGGAGCCGTTCGCTTTGTTCTTGGTCGGTTTGGGCTAAGGTGGCGGCCCGTTCTTCCAGGGCGCGAATGCGCGCCTGCTCTTCGGCGAACAAAATCGTGCGAACAGATTCAAGATCAGGAAGCGATCCAGAATTAGGTGGGGCGGATTGGGAGGAATCCATGGGGTGGGAGATTGGTAATTTAGTAATTCGTAACTAGTAAATACCAATTACCAATTACCAATTACTAATTACCAATTACTAATAACCAACACCTATTCTTCAGGGGAAGAAACGGCCGTATTCCCCTCATTTTCTTGCAACTGCCGTCCTAATTGGACTAACAGTTCGCCCAGTTCGGCTCGTCCCGTTTTTTGCTTGTCCAGCATCGCCCCCAATGCCAGCATCTCCTGGCGTAAATCGTCGTCGCGCTGCCGCGCCTCGCTGCGGAAATCGGTCAATCCTTTTTGCAGGTCTTTGATTTTCTTGTCCAATCGCTGGTTAAAATCGGCGGCCATTTTATCCATTTGGCCGCTCAACGATTGGCGCGTTTCGGTTAATTCAGCCGAAGCGGAACCAGAAAGCGAAGCGGCGCGTTTATCGAGATCGGCGCTGAGTTCGCGGTGGACGCTGTCCAGGCGCGCTTCCAGATCGCTAAGCCTCTGCTCGGTGGCGCGGGCCTGGTTGCCATACAAAATATGACGTAATTGGTCCAGGTCGTTGCCGGTTTCAACTGGTTTATCGGATGGGGCGTTCTTTTTGCTCATTTTCTCTTTCCTGTAGGCAGTTGCTAAAATGTTTCACAATGATTATATCGCAGAATATCATTTCGGGGATAGATGGCGGTTGAATTCCCGATAGTTTAACGTTCAGGAGCGGAAATTTAATAAGATGACGAAGTCGTTTCCATACCGCTCCTTCAAGCTGACGATGCAATTCCGCATTTTTTTCATCGTCAGCCCTTAGGGCAGTTCGCAGGTTTCGCTGTAGCGAAGTTCGGGCAGGTGCAAGGCCCATTCCGATGGCGTTAAATTGCGGCCGGTTTGGGCGCAAGCGTATTGTTTTAGCTCTCTTGGATCCAAATTCCAGATGAATGATTGGTTGCTGGCGTTGATGGCGGTGAGCCAGCGGCCTTGCGGCGAGAAGGCGAGATGCGTAACTTCTCCTTCTGGCGCGTCCAATACGACGGGAAGATGGCGCGGATCGTCGGGCAAGCTCCAGAGGCGGATGGTGCCATCCAGGCTGGCGCTGGCTAACCAATGGCTGTCGGGGCTGAAAGCAACGGCCGTTATGCAATCGCTGTGTCCGTCATAAGCCAACGAGTAGGATGTGGCCGGTTCCTTTTTTAAGACGATGACCTTATCGGCAAAATTGGAGCGGCGCATGGGGTAGAGGCGCAGCGTCCAATCGTTGCTGCCTGTCGCCAGCCAATTGCCGTCGGGACTGAAGGCCAGGTCGTTGATGTCGTTTGTGTGGCCGGTAAGCCGGATGGCGCCTTTGTCGGGATTGACGCGGGTGAGGTCGTAGAGTACGGCCGTATTGTCTTGACTGGCGATGGCCGCCCATTGGCTGTTGGGACTGAAAGCGACGGCCGTAATTTCCTGTGCTTGTTGGTCAAGCGTTAAATAATTATCCGAATCGCCAGATTGCCCGGCCGTTAGCGGCCATAGACGGGCCGTTCTATCATTTTCATTGAAAGCGATATGCCATTGTTCATCGGGACTAAGCAGCCGGCCGGTAGTTGGTTGTTCGGCGCGTCCTGTGCTGTTAGCGGTGATGGCGACGCTGTTCGCTAAGGTTTGCCAGACGGCATGTTCTGTTGTGTGCGGTACCGGGTCGTCTCGTTTGAGGACGTTGAGGGCTTCAATTGCCACTAGCACGGCCGTGTCCCGATTGACCTCTGCCCCACTGGCGCTGAGGGCCAGGGCGCGGGCGCCGATGTTGGCTGACAGGGCCGACCGCATCCGGCCGCTGGCATCGTCGGTGACGTCTTGTACGGCCGTTGCTCGTGATTCAACCACTGCTCGTTCGCTGTTGACCGCTTCAATGCGGCTGAGTGAATAGAAAACGAGGAAACTGATGATCAAAACGAGGGGGATGATGAATTTGACGTAACGCGGCATTAGCGGATACCTTCCATTATTCATTAACCGTCATCAAGCAATCTTTTCCACGAAGGAATTGTTGGCATTCTTCTGTTGTGAGAAGGCGCGTGGCTTGTGTTTGTCCTCTGGCGAACAAGTCGGCTAAGGTGAGGACTTCGTTGATTTGAGCGGTGCGGTCCGCCCCGGCAGTTATTAGACGGCCGTCGGGGCTGAAGGCGATGCTGTGGATGGTTGAAGCCTGTCCTAACAAGGTGCGTACCGCTTGCCCGGTTTCGATATCCCATAGGCGGACGGTGCGATCGGAACCGGCTGTTGCCAAACGGGCGCCGTCGGGGCTGAAGGCGACGCTGTTGATGGCCCCCGTGTGGCCGGAGAAAGTGTGGCGGACTGTTCCGACGGCCATATCCCATAATTGGGCAGCGCCATCGCTGCCGCCCGTTGCCAAAAGGGAGCCATCGCGATTGAAGGCGACGCTGTTGACGACGCTTTCATTGCCGATCAGGGTTTGGTGTAGTTCGCCTGTTTCAAAATCCCAAATGGCGACACGGCCGTCGTCGCCAGCCGCCGCCAGCAAAGCCTCTGTGGGATGGAAGGCCAGCCCTTGTACGGCTGTGCCATAGACAAAACTATGGATGAGACGGCCGTCGGCCATCTCCCAAACCTGCACAATGCCCTCATCGCCGGCGGCGGCTAAAAGATTTCCATCCGGGCTAAAACGAACGGCGTTTAGGGGGGCGTCGTTTCGCTGGAATACGCGCACACGTTCCCCGGATTCGAGCGCCCACACCCAAACATTCTGGTCGTCAGCCACAGCGGCGACCAATTTTCCATCGGGACTGAAGGTTACGTCATTAACAGGCGTAAAGGGATCGGTAATGGTTTGCAAAAGTTGACCATCTTCCCCGTCCCAAATTTTGACGCTCTCGTCGGCGCTGCCGGTGGCGATGAAACGGCCGTCGGCGCTAAAGGCGACGCTGTAGATGGGGGCGCTGTGGCCGGTTAAATAGATTGTCTTGAATGGCGCATGCGCATCCCATACTTTGGCGACGCTGTCTTGACCGGCCGTAACCAGGCGTTCGCCGTCTGGATCGAAAGAGACGGCCGATACCGCGCCATTATGCCCGGCCAGCGTGTAAACGACTTGATGGGAGTGAGCGTCCCACACTTTGGCCGTTCCATCGCCGCTGGCTGAGGCCAGGTAACGGCCGTCTTCGCTGTAGGCAACGCTAAATACGAAACTGGTGTGGCCGAATAAGGTCGCCAATCGGGTGTGCGAAGCGACATCCCATACCGAGATGGCGCTGTTATCCAGCCCCGATGCCAACTGCGTCCCGTCGGGGCTGAATGCTAAACTGTTGATGGCAATAGGCTCGCCATTGGCTGATTCGGCGGGCAGCGTGTCGTCGGGCGACGCTTCTGTACCCGTTACCAGGTTCCAAAAGATGACTCGACCAAACGCATCGCCGCTGGCTAATTGACCGCTTTCAAGCGAGAAAGCTACCGCGTTGACAGGATGGGCATGGCCGTTCAGCCGCTGGAATTTTTTGTGATTAATCATGTCAAAGACGCGAACGCTTTTGTCGGCCATTGCTGCCGCCAGTAAAGAACCGTCGCTGTTGAAGGCGATGTCTTGCACGGAGCCGCCATCACCGCCCAAAGGGGGCAGCAGTCGCCATATGTCTGTGGTGATGTCCCAAACGTAGACGAAACCGTCATTGCCAGCGGCGGCCAGGTGTTGGCGATTGGGGCTGAAGGCAACGCTGTTCAAGGCTTGCGGCGCGTCTGTGTAATTGGTAAAGGTGTGCAGCGGTTGGCTGGTTTGCGCGTCCCAGAGGATGACGGCCGTATCCAATCCCGTTGTGGCAATCATGGAACCGTCGGGGCTGAAAGCTGCGTCCAGCGCCCAATCTGAATGGCCGGACAGTGTGGCTTGCAATTGGGACGCTTGTATGGCCCGGAAAAGGGCGTCCTCGGCTTCGGCGGGGGCGGTTTGATGGGCAGTGGATGTGAAATGGACAGCTTCCAACGCCAGCAATAAGCCTAACTGGGGATCGCTGCCTAAACGGTCTACGGCGGCGGCGGCCAGTTCGCGCGCCGTAGCCAAACGGAATTGGGTTTCAGCGTCGGCGCGGGCCGCTTCTGCTTCACTGGCGCTGGCTTCGGCGGTAGCGCGGGCTTCTTTTTCAGCGATGGCGGCGCTTTCAGCATCGGCGCGGGCCGCTTCTGCTATGCTGGCGCTGGCATCAGCGGTCGCGGCTAGCTCAAGAGCATCAGCTTCGGCGGTGGCGCGGGCGTTGGCTTCGGTCTGGGCGACTCCCCCAGCGATAATAGCCAGGGCTTCACTGGCAACGGCCGTTGCCGCATTCTGTTCCGCTTGCTGGCTGTTACTTGTCGCCAAAATGGCCGCAATCCCGGCAATGACAATCATAATTGCCAAAGCAAGAGCCAAACGACGTAGTTTTTTGGCGGCCAGGTCGCTTTCTTTGGCTCGCTCTCTTTGCTCTTCAGCCCGCTGTCGTTGTTCTTCGGCCAGCGCTTGCGCCTGCTTCAGCTTTTCCCGATGTTCTACTTCCTGGGCCAACTGCTCGCGATGGGCTTCCTGGCGGCTGGCGGCGACGAAGGCTTCTTCGATCTCGTTCAAATCGTCATAATTATCCGCTTCTTCCAGCAGCAGGCCGCGCAGAAGGGCGCTGGCATCATGGCCGCGCGTTTGCCAGGATTCGGCCATTGTTGCCAGGCGCAAACGACGGCGGTGGGCTACCCGCGCCTCGTCTAACCAGCCAATTAAACGCGGCCAGGCCAGGGCTAGCGCTTCGTGCGCGATTTCAATGCGGGCGGTGTCGGGGGAACTGTCTTCGGTCTGGCGCAGCAAGCGCGCCTGGATGAGGCGCGACAAAATCTGGTCGATCTGTTCCGGAGGCGCGGGGATTTTGTACAATTCGCCGCGCAGAATGCGATTGCGGGTGATTTTGAGATTGTCGTCGGGACGGACAACGCGCAGAAAAATTTGTTGGGTTGTGGCTTGTTCGGCCGGAGAAAGGCTGTTATACAGGTCGTCGGCGCTTTGGGCTAACGCTTGTCGTCCGCCGCCCAAGCTGCGATACGCTTCCCAGGTGACCCGGTTGCGGTCCCGGTTTTCCCACAGTTTGAGCAGGGTAAATTGGAGGAGGGGGAGAGCGGCCGTTTCACCCAAGATTTCATGAATTAGCTCATCAACCAAACCATCTTCAAAGCGTAGGCCGACTTTTTCGGCCGGTTTGACGATGACTTCGCGCAGTTCAGGCGCTTTCATCGCCGCAATTCGCACCTGAGATTGCTCAAACAAGGCGAAGAGGTCGGGTATTTGAACCAGGATGCTCTCGAAATCGGAGCGCATGGTTAAGATAACGGTGTGGCGCGGTGCAGGAACGCGCAGCAGGTGCAGCAGGTTGCCGATGAATGCCTGACGAATTTTGTCGTTGTAACAGAGGGTGAAAACTTCTTCGAACTGGTCAATCAGCAAAACGACCGGCGTGTTGTCGTCGGTTTGTTGCAGTTCATGGGTTAGTTGTTCGGGCGATTCGCGCATCCGGGTTGCCGCGTCTTGTATCCATTGGTCGTCGTCGGCTTTGTCGGGGCGGAGGAGGCGGGCCAGGTTGTCCAAGGGGTTGGCGCCGGGCATGAGGGGCGGCAAGTAGCGCCAGTTTTGGCTATCGGGCAGGGCGCCGGATTGCAGTTGGGGCAGCAGCCCAGCCAGCGCCGCCGAGGATTTGCCGCTGCCGGAAGGGCCGATGAGCATGAGGGCGCGGTTTTCTTGCAGATGGGCGACCATTTCGGCGATGAGAGGGGAACGGCCGTAAAAATAATCTTGTTGGGCGGCGCTAAAAGCGTCCAAGCCAACGTAAGGGCAGAGATCGTCGGAAAGAGTGGGCGCCTCATCGGGATTATATTCATCCAGCGAGGCGTCCGGCGCGTCGCGGTGGGCGTGGTACAGTTCGTTCGACCAGTAATCGAGCAAACTTTGCGCGTCCCAGCGCTCTTCGTCATTGTCTAGGAGGGAGCCGGCAGCCTGGCCTTTTTGGATGAAAGTCTCAACATCATCCAAAAAACGAGGGGATTCACCGTCTTGGCGGCGTTGTTCAAGCAGTTGTCGGTGAGCGGCGCGTAGAGCAGATAGGTTGGGATAACGCTCTTGTTGCTCCATATTTTCGCTAAGCTAAGGGTTCAATCAAAACAACTTTTGGGTTTATGCGAATCCTCCCGGAGATTCCGAACCTCCGGGAGGTTAAAGTTTAAGATTCTTCGCGTAAAACGTAGCCAATCCCGCGTACAGTGTGGATCAGCCGCGCTAAACCTTCGTCTTCGGTTTTCTGGCGTAAATAGCGCACATATACTTCTATGATGTTGCTTTCGCCGCCAAAGTCATAGTCCCAAACGTGGTCGAATATCACTTCGCGGGTGAGCACCTGGCGCGGATGGCGCATGAATAATTCAAGCAGTTCATATTCTTTGGCCGTCAAATCGAACACGCGGTCGCCGCGTCGCCCTTGCCGTGTGCCGGTATCCAGTTCTAAATCCACAAAGCGGTACACTTGCGGTTTAGCTGGCTGCGCTCGGCGTAGTAAGGCGCGCACACGAGCCATCAATTCGTCAAATGCAAAGGGTTTGACAAGATAATCGTCAGCCCCGGCGTCCAGGCCAATGACCCGGTCCTCGATGGTTTCTTTGGCAGTGAGCATGAGGATGGGCACGTCGCTGGCGGCGCGTATGCGGCGGCAAACTTCCAGTCCGTCCATGCCGGGCAGCATCAAATCGAGCAAAACAAGATCGGGCTGATTTTCACGAGCCAGGTCTAAGCCTGTTTGTCCATCGGCGGCGGCGTCTACATGATATTTCTCGTAGGTTAAGCCGCGATTAATAAATTCGCGGATGCGGTCTTCGTCTTCAATTATTAAAATTCGAGCAGTCATTTGTTCCTCCGTGTGTGTGGCGCATCTAATGGCAATAGCATAGCACACTGATTGTTATAAATTATAGTCGGCCCTTGCGCGGACGCAACAGAGCGCGGATTACCAAAGGGTGTGTTTCATCTCAGTTGATGTATCGGGAATTGGAATTCCCGATACTTGGCTCAACGTTTCGGGAATTCCAATTCCCGAAACACG
>JANTGY010000095.1 GCA_024762695.1 Anaerolineae bacterium | reverse complement strand
AGCCGTCCGCAGCGGCGTGGAGCGCCAACGCACGACAATGGTGTGTTCGCCAGCCGGTACGGGGAAGGCAATGAGGCCGTCGGGATCAGTGGGCGTGATGGGGATGGCACGGCCGTCTACCTCTGCTGTCCATCCCGGAAAATCGAAGCTCAAATAGCGGGCGGTAAAGGGAGTGGGCGTTGTGAGATGGATGGTGGCGGAGAGACGGCCGTAATCCTCCGCCAAAATTGCTGCGCCATCCGGCAAAATCGAGGCGTCAAACCGCTGCGGCGTTTGTCCGGCCAAAAAGTCAGCCTCTAATGCTGACGATTTAGGCCGGCGCTGCACCGTTTTGGGGAAATAGCTCCCTTCGGGGTCCACGCCAACCAGCCCGGAATTGTGTTCGTAGGCGTGAACGGTGTTGATGGTCGGGAATGTCTCCTCTTTGCACGTGGCCGGATAAAGCATGGGCAGGGCTTCGAGGATGAGAAGAACCAGGGCAGCGTAAAACGTAAGACGTAAGACGTAAGATGGAAGACGGAAGACGGAAGACGGAAGACGTGACGAGCGGCGTATCTTGCGTCCTGCGTCTTGCGTCCTGCCACTTGCAAACGGGACCCCCGCCAAAAAAGCTACCGGCAGCGCCGCCCGGCCAACCATGCGCCAGGGGAATTGGAGAAAATCAATGAGGGGGACGTTTTCCCAAATGGGCAGGGTGATGGGTAGGGAGAGGAGGAGGAAGATGGCGGCGGCGACGGCCGTTAAGATGATGTGCCCCTGTTTTTCTCTTTTAGAGATTGGAAATTGGAGATTAGAGACTAAAGAATCTGTTTCTTCGGGCTCTTTTTTTCGCCAAAACAAGCTGGCTAAACCAACAACCGCTAACGCTGTCGGAACCCAGCCGAGTCGGAAGGACAAGGGCGGATTGACGAGGTTGGGGTCTTCGGGGGCGACGGGGCCAAAAATTTCGCCCAATGTTGTAAAGTTGTAATGAAAATCGTTGTTGCGTGTCGTGGTTGATTGTTGCAGCGTGACCTGACCCATTTCCAGCAGCGCGCCGCCGGAATAGAAGGCTGTCATCCCCAACCCCAGGCCAAACAGCAGAAGCAATCGGCCGCCCATTTGCCGCCAATCTAATCGGCGCAGCCAACCAACGGCCAGCAGGTAGATGGCTAAGGTGGGCGTAAAGAGCAAAAGCGATATATTGTGGCTGAGCGCTAACAGCGCCAATCCTAACACGCTAATCAGGAAGGGCTTCAATGTGCCATTTACCAGCCAACGTCGCCCTGACCACAGCAGCAGCGGGAATAAGGGCAAGGCGACCGATTCGGGCGAATTGCCGCGAATGAGGGCGTCAATGAGGACGTATGGGGCGGCCATGTAAGCCACAGCGGCGACGAGGCCGGCCCGCGCGCCCAAAATGTCGCGCGCCCACAGGTACATGAACCAGCCTCCGGCCAGAATCGCCAAAATGTAAATGAGGTTCTCGGCGGCGGGCAGGGGCAGCCCTAGCAAATGGGGCAGCAGCCCAGCGTACAAGGGCACGGGTTCGCGGAATATGAAGAAAGGGTAGCCGTAGCCAAAGGCTAAATCGGGCAGCCAGCGGGTAAAGAAGAGGCCGTTTTCCCAGGCGTGGCGCATGGCGGCGATGCGGTGGTAGTGGAGATGGCCGTCATGGGTGCAGGGCACGGCCGTCCAGCGCAGCAGCGGCGCGATTAGCGGCAAGCCAAAGAGGGTGACGAGGAGTAGATGCCAGGCAGTTTGGGGAAATAGGCGTTTATTCACAACAAATAATTGACAATTGACAGTTGTCAATTGTCAATTGTTAATTATTTGATCAGTTCGCGGACATGGTAAACGGGTTTATTTTGGCTTTCGTAGTAGGTGCGGACATTCATTTCGGCCATGAGGCCAAATACCAGGAATTGGACGCCCAGGATGATGAGGAGGACGGCGAGGAGGAGTAACGGCCGTTCCCCAATCTGCGTGGCATGGAAAGCGTCCATCCCTTGCGTGATGCCGGCCCAAATTTTGCCGCCGGCCAGGAATGCGCCCAACAACGTGCCTAAAAAGCCAGAGGCAATGCCTAACATGCCAAAAATGTGCATGGGACGGTCGCCGTAACGGCGCAAAAACAACACGGTCATCAAATCTAAAATGACGCGGAACGTGCGCGAAATACCATATTTGGAGTCGCCGGCGACGCGGGGGCGATGGTTTACCGGCGTTTCAGCCATGCTAAACCCGGCAAAGTGAACCATTTCGGGAATGAAGCGGTGCATTTCGCCATAAAGGTGGAATTCATGCACAACCTCGTTGCGGAAGGCGCGCAAGGAACAGCCCCGGTCATGCAGGCCGACGCCGGTGCTTCTGGCGATGAGGGCGTTGGCAATCTTGGAGGGCACTTTGCGAAAAAGGAGCGGGTCCTGGCGGTTGACGCGCCAGCCGTTGACGACGTCGTAAGGCCCCTCATCTAATTTGGCAATGAGGGCGGGAATGTCGGCCGGATCGTTTTGGCGGTCGGCGTCTAGCGTGGCGATGATACGGCCGCGTGCGTGGTCGAAACCGGCGGCAAAACCGGCCGTCTGGCCGAAGTTGCGGCGGAAACGGACGGCTTTGATCCGGTCGTCTTCGCTGTGCAGTTCGCGGATTAGTTTATAACTGCCATCGCTGCTGCCATCGTCTACGTAAATGACCTCGTAATCGAGGTTTTGGTCGGCCAAGGCGGCGGTTATCTCTTCGGTTAACGGCCGTAAATTTTCGACTTCGTTGTAAACAGGGATGACCAAACTTAAATCTATTTCATTCATAAGCGACACTTTTTTAGGCAACGTAGCCCATCCCGCGTAATTTTTCCATTACTAAAGCTTCCTCTTCTGGACCATAAGCTGAAGCGTCGTCGCCACCGGCAGTAAGATCGCTGTGGATGGTTTGCACCGGGTTGGCGGCGTTAAACGCATCTTTGAAGGCGGCCGTTAACACTTTGCCGTCCATGTGGTCGGGTACAGGTAGTCCCATGTAATGCAAGATGGTGGGGGCCAAATCCATCAAGCTGGCTTCTTCCAGGGTGGTTGTTTTGACATCGGGGCCGCGCAAGCCGAGGACGCCGACCATGTGATGATGACCGGTTTGCCCGGCGCTGGGTTCGATGACTTTGTTGGAGCCAAAATCGGCGTGACCAAAGGAGACGAATTTGGCGCGGTCGGTGTGCAGCACCAGGTCAGGTAAGCGGGCGGCGCTGACGCCGTGGAACACTTCTTCGCGTTTGTAGACTTGATGGACGACACGGCCGTCTTGCGGGTCTTGTAGTTCCAATGCTTTTTGGGCGATTTCTTCCCGTAATTTCTCATAATCGGCGGGAGCGACAGGGCCAGACGGCCGTTTGCCCTGCACATTCAAGTAGACTTGCCCAAAATTACCGACTGAGAATGCTTTTGTGCGCGCCCAATCCACGTCATGGAAAGACAAGAACAGGCGGCGCAGCATGCCGCCGCCGCGTCCACGCTTTACATTTTTACGTAAGCCGCTGAGCCGGAACAGCGTAACCCATTTGAGGGCATTGATGGGGGTAACGCCCAGTTTGAAGGCCAGCCGTTTGAGCAAACTTAACGGCGTGCGCTTGAATTTGAGCCAACCGTTAGCGGCCAGCCAGTTGTTGATGTGGAAAAATTTGTGGAAGGGGCCGAAACCATGATCGGAAAGGACGGCCGTCAGTGCGTCGTCGGGAACCAGCGCCAACAACTCGCCCAACAGCCCGTCAACCGTTTCATAGTAGTCGAGGATGTCGGGGAGGACTTCGGCGGCTTGCTGTGCGTCGTGCAGCGGATGGCTTTCGTCGAGCAGATGCCACACTTCATGCTGTAAGTTGTCGGTCGTTTCAATGACGTAGATGAATAAATCCCAGGGTTTGTTTTGCAGCATATGTTTGACGGCGCGGGCGCGCTCTATTTCCATCTGCTTGCAAGCGCGGACGAATTTGGCGGGGTCGCTGCCGCGTCCTTTTTCGGACATATGCAGTGGAAACGCGCCGACGGTTTCGGTGATTTCTTCTTGCAGTTCGCTGGGATAGGTGTAGCGGCTGTCGGCGCTGGGGGTGAGGAAGGAGCAGAGCATGAACCCGTTGAAGGGCTGGGGTGGGTAGGTCATGGGGACGCTGACGACGCCGGTTTGCCCGCCGGCCTGGCCGACGATTTCCCACAGGGCGGGTGCGGTGCGGGTACGGCCGTTGCTGACTTGGATGCCATACCCATCTGCTGCGGGATAGGTGAAGTCTACCAGGCCATGCTGTCCCGGATTGCTGCCGGTGGCGAAGGAGGCCCAGGCGGAGGCGGATACGGGGGGGATGGTGGAACGGAGACGGCCGTCGGCCCCCTCTTTGAGCAATTTTGCCAGATTGGGCATGCGTCCTTCATCCAGCCAGGGCTGGAGCAAATCAAAAGTGATGCCATCCAGGCCAAAAACGGCGACTTTTCGTTTGATGGGTTGTTCTGATTTTGTCATTTTTTATCATGGGGCAGGATTGATTGAGTTCACTGTAACAAAAGTAATGAATCTCTCTGTCATGCCTGCGAAGGCAGGCATCCATCTTCTGGATTCCCGCCTTCGCGGGCATGACAAGTTCGGAAAACTTATGTTACGGTGTTACGTTTATTGCCCCTTAATCTCCAATTTGTAAATTTTTCGCTGGCGACGATTGAATGAAATCAGCCGCGCTGCGAATGGCGATCAGCAGACCGCCAATTAAACCTGAGCTAAAGCGTAAGAAATAAAAGGCCAACGACATAGCGATGGCGCTGGCGTCTGCTACGCCCAGCGGTACAAATAAAAATTGATAGGCGCCTTCGCGCACGCCTAATCCATTGAATGATAGCGGTAATAAGTTAATAATTGAAATGATAGGGACGAATAAGGCGAAAGTGAAGATGGATAATTCCACCGACAGCGCGCGGGCAATGCTGTATTGCAAAATGATTAGGCTCAGCGTGAAGGGAAGGCTGGTGAGTAAGGAACTGGTTAGGGCGCGCGCTGGATACCGGTTCACGGTTTCGACGAGTTGTTCCAGTTTGTCGTATTTTGGCAATCGTTGGATTTTAGGCCAACGTTTGGCGATGAATGCCAGGGGATTACCCCAGCGGATGAGGAGGAAGGCAGTGGGAATGCCTAGACTAAGCAGGGCGACGGCCGTCCATAATGCGGGTGGCAGGTCAACGGCCGTGACATGCCCCAAACTATTCCAAATCAACGCGATTAGCGCGATAAGCGCCGATCCTAACAAGCCGGTCAGCCGATCCATTAACACGGAACTGAGCGCTTCCGTCCCTCGCCCGTAGGCGCGGCGTAAGTTGACAACCTTAACCACATCGCCGCCAAAGCCGGAGGGGATAAAGTTGTTGGCAAAAAAACCGACGAAGTAGAGGTAAACCAAATGACGGAAAGTTGGCCGTTCGTTTAAAGAATGCAGCAAAAGATACCAGCGGTAAGCCCGAATAAACACATTCAGCACAAAGAGGCTGAATGCGAACAGATACCAACCCCAATGCAGGTTGGCAAATGTCTGGACAATTTCGTCTAAACCGGCGCGGCTAACCAGCCAGGTTAATAGGACCAGACTCAGAAGAATTTGTAGAATGCCGCGAACTTTCTTATTCTTTAGCATAAGCGAGGAATTATAGCATAAGCGGGCAACGCGGTCAGGGCAAGCGCGGGCGGCGAAAATACCAGTTTAGCGCTGATGCTTTGCCCAATTTTCGCACCTAATTACTTATGGCGGGGTTATAGGGCGCAGATATGAACGTTTCTGTAATTGTTACTGTGATGAATGAAGGGGAAGCGATACGGCCGTTACTCGATTCTCTGATCCAACAAACGCGATTGCCTGATGAGATTGTCATTTGCGATGGCGGCTCAACGGATGATACGCTGGCGGTGTTGGCCGAATATGAGGAATGGCTGCCGCTGCGCGTTATTGTGGCGCCTGGCGCCAACATCAGCCAGGGGCGTAATCAGGCCATCGCTGCCGCAGCCGGCCCCATCATCGCCGCCACCGATGCTGGCGTGGTATTGTCGCCTTACTGGCTGGAAGATTTGGCGCGACCGATTGAAATGGGTGAAACTGCCGTTGCCAGCGGTTGGTTTGAATCAGACCCCTACACCGATTTTGAGGTGGTGATGGGTTCGACTGTTTTGCCCAGCCGCCGCGATATTGACCCGGATACTTTCTTGCCTTCCAGTCGTTCCGTTGCCTTCCTCAAGAGCGCCTGGGAAGCAGTGGGCGGCTATCCCGAATGGTTGGATTACAGCGAAGATTTGGTGTTTGACATGGCCCTGCACGAGAGGTATGGCGCATTTCCTTTCGTGGATACGGCCGTCGCCTACTTCCGGCCGCGTGGCAGCCTGCGCGCCTATTTCCGCCAATATTACCTTTACGCCCGCGGCGATGGCAAAGCCGACCTATGGCGCAAACGCCATGCTGTTCGTTACTTGACCTATCTCGTCGGATTGCCAACTATTTTGTGGCTGATCTGGCGCGAAAAAATTTGGGGCTGGCTGGCGCTTTTCGCCGGTGTTGGCGCTTACAGCCGCCGCCCCGCCCAGCGCGTTTGGGATAATACCTGGGGCTGGCGCCCGCCGGCTCGCGTCCGAGCCTTCGCCCTCATCCCCATTATTCGTCTTGTTGGCGACGTTGCCAAAATGTTTGGCTATCCCGTCGGCCTTTGGCTGCGATGGAAGCAAAGAGGGATGAGGACTGAGGGCTGAGGGCTGGGGAGTAGCAAGCTCGTTTTTGCACGCTGTTTCGTTACCCTGCCACTCCGCCGCTTCGCAACTCCGCATCCTCGCTCAAACTTGCCCACCTGCTAACTTGCGCTATAGTTGACCTATCTTTGCCGACGAATTTCGTCGGCTTTTTTTAGGCATAAGATGATTATCAAACGCACCCCGCCCCGTTATCCACGCAAAGGCCCGTCCTGCTTACTTGTTTTATTGGTACTGGCCGGTATTGCCGCCGGCGCTTTTATCATTACCAATGCCGAACAAGTGCGGGATACGATTATTCCCACGCCCACGCCGGAACCAACGCGATCAGCGACGGAATATGCGCTGTTGGCTGATTTGAGCGAGCGTGATGGGGAATTGGTGGAGGCAGTGGACTATTATGAAACGGCCGTGCGTCTGGACGCCACCAAACCTGAATTTTATATCCGTCTCATTAACTTGTTAGTACAAACCGGTCAGTCAGAGCGGGCGTTGGAGATTGCCGAGCAAGCGACTGTGCTGGCTCCGGATAATGAAGATGTGTGGACGGCCGTTGCCGCCGCGCACATCGCCAATGGCGACCGCCTGGATAACATGGGCGATCCCACTGGGGCCAATCTGGAATACGCCGAGGCGGTGCGCGCGGCCGACAGCGCCATCGCCATCAATGCGCGTAATGCCACTGCCTATGCCTACAAAGCGGCCGGGTTGGTTTTTCCGCAAGACCCGGCTAAATATGACCAAGCGCAAGAAGCGGCGGCAACGGCTATAGACCTGGACCCGGACAATGCCACTGCCCGCCTGTACATGGCCAACACGCTGGAATTGCAAGCCTACTACGCCGCTGCCCGGGAAAATTATCAATTGGGCATCCAGGCCGACCCCACGATGATAGACCTTTACATTGGTCTGGCTTACAATTATTTTGGCACAGGCAGCACCTCGGAAGCGATTTTGACTTTCCAGGACGCCATTGCCATTGACCCGACGAATGCGGTGGCTTTTGACGGGCTGGCTTACATGTATTTGCAGTTGGGCGAGCTGCCGTTGGCGAAAGATAATGCGGCTCAGGCGATTGAGTTAGACCCCCACATGGCCCGGGCTTACGGCCGTCTTGGCGAGGCCTATTTCAAAGAGTTTAACTACGATAGAGCGATTGAAGAATTGACAACGGCCGTTGACCTTTATGGCGAGCCAAACGACCTCAATGCCCGTTTTTTCAACATGTTGGCGACCGCTTACATTCGCAAAGATTTGGCCTTGTGTACCCAGGCTGTCCCCATTTTTGAAGCGGTCTCCCGAACCAACTCCTTTTCCCGTGAGAGCGCGTTAGAAGGGCTGGAAGAGTGCCGCCGCGCCCAACTGGGAACATCGCCTTAACGACCAGCCAAACCCGCAAGTTAGAAATATGTTAGATCGCTGGCGCTCGCCATCCTCAAGCGCTAAAAACGGTTGACAAGCCTTTAAACCATGCTAAAATGCCGTTTGTTGATTTTGGCGCTCATATGCCATGAGCGCTAACACCCATATTGGTTGTTAAAAATTTACTCTATTGACAAGGAGATTGGGAAATGTCTATCAAGCTCAAGCCGCTTGCCGATCGTCTGGTGGTAGAACCGCAAGAGCGCCAGGAACAGACGCCCTCTGGCTTAGTCCTGCCCGAAACGGCAAAAGAACGGCCGCAAGAAGGCATTGTTGTCGCTGTCGGCCCCGGTCGCCGCGATGACGATGGCAATCGTATTCCAATCGATGTGACGGTAGGCGAAATGATTTTGTTTGCCAAATATGCCGGCGCTGAAATTAAAATGGATGACAAAAAACTGCTCATTCTCAACGAAACAGACGTTCTCGCAATTGTTGAAAGTTAAAATAGCAATCAGCGTCTCAGCGTTCAGCATTTCAGCAAAAAGCTGACTGACTGATAGGCTGAAGCGCTGATTAGCTAAAAAATTAAGGAGATTATTGATCATGGCTAAACAACTCGTATTTTCTGAAGAGGCTCGTCGTAAATTGAAGACGGGGATTGATGCGGTGGCAACGGCCGTTTCTACCACCCTCGGCCCCAAAGGGCGTAACGTCGCTCTGGATAAGAAATTCGGCGCGCCCACCATCACCCACGACGGCGTCACCGTCGCCAAAGAGATTGAACTGGAAGACCCCTATGAAAATATGGGCGCCCAGCTCTTGAAAGAGGCGGCCACCAAGACCAACGATATCGCTGGCGACGGCACCACCACCGCCACCGTTTTGGCCCAAAACATCACCCACGAAGGGTTGAAGAACATTGCTGCCGGCGCCAATCCCATGCTCCTGAAGCGCGGCATCGAAGCCGGCACGGCCGCTTTAGCCGACAAAATTCGCGGCATGGCCATCAGCATTGACAGCAAAGAAGAAATTGCTTCTGTAGCCGCTATCTCCGCCCAGGACAAAGAAATTGGCGATCTCATCGCCGACGTGATGGATAAAGTCGGTAAAGACGGCGTCATCACCGTGGAAGAATCCCGCGCGTTGGAATTCGAGACCGAATACGTCGAAGGTATGCAGTTCGACCGCGGCTACATCAGCCCCTACTTCATTACCGATCCCGACACGATGGAATCCTCCATTGACAGCCCCTACATCCTCATCCACGACAAGAAAATCAGCTCTGCTCAGGATTTGGTTCCGGTCATGGAAAAACTGGTGCAGGTTGGTCAGAAAAACCTCGTCGTTATCGCCGAAGATGTGGATGGCGAAGCGTTGGCGACTCTGGTTCTCAATAAATTGCGCGGCATGATCAATGCGTTAGCCATCAAAGCCCCCGGCTTCGGCGACCGTCGTAAAGCGATGCTGCAAGACATCGCCGTCCTCACCGGCGGCCAGGTCATCACGGAAGAGATGGGCCGCAAGCTGGACAGCGTGCAGATTTCCGACTTGGGTCGGGCAGCCAAAGTTGTCTCTACTAAAGACGACACGACGGTTGTGGACGGCCAGGGCGAAGACGCTCAAATCAACGCTCGCGTTGACCAAATCAAAGTAGAAATCGAACGCAGCACTTCCGACTACGACCGCGAAAAGCTGCAAGAACGTCTGGCGAAATTGGCCGGCGGCGTGGCCATCATTCGCGTTGGCGCGGCGACCGAGGTTGAGTTGAAAGAGAAGAAACACCGCGTTGAAGACGCTTTGAGCGCCACCCGCGCGGCGGTGGAAGAGGGCATCGTCCCCGGCGGCGGCGTCGCTTTGCTGAACGCTTTACCGGCTTTGGACGGCGTGACTGTCCCCGAAGGCGATGAAACGACCGGCGTCAATATTTTGCGCGCCGCGTTGGAAGCCCCGATGCGTAAAATCGCGGAGAATGCCGGCCAGAATGGCGACGTTATCATCCAAAATGTGCGCCGCGCTCAAGCGGAACAAGACGATAGCCGTATCGGTTACGATGTGTTGAGCGGCGAGTATTTGGACATGGTGAAAGCCGGCATTATTGACCCGGCGAAAGTGACGCGGGGCGCGTTGGAAAATGCGGCCAGCATTGCGGCCATGATTCTGACGACCGAAGCGTTGATTACGGATATTCCGTCTGAAGAAGCGCCGATGATGCCTCCTGGCGGCGGCGGTATGCCTGGCGGCATGGGTTTCTAAACCCGGATTTAGTTAGACTTTGATGAAAAGGCCCCTCATTTGACGAGGGGCCTTTTCTTTTTTGGCGGGGTTTTGTACACTTTTAGGCGGGAAGATTGAGAATGACACGTAAAGCGTAAAGCGTAAAACGTAAAGCGTAAAACGTAAAACGTGAAGCGTAAAACGTGAAGCGTAAAACGTAAAGTGCGGTAATCTGTGGCAAATCTCTCAAATTTCTAAGAAATTATTGTTTTCAAGGCTTTACCGGGAGTTCAGATGGGAAAGAAATTGGTTAAGCAGTTGTTGTCCGGTTTAAGTAAAATGGCGCTGCCTAAGTCGGTCGAAGCGACGGAGCAAGGGTTGCAGGCGTATAGAATCGGGTTGGATACGGTTGATTCGTTCAAAGGCGATCCTAAGACGCTGGTGGATGCGTTGGGTACGTTTCGGTCGGGCAAGTCACGGCCGTTTGCCTGTGCCGGGGTAGCGTATACGTTGGTGGCCGCTTCGCGGGAGCCAGATGGATCATATTTTCCTGGCGGTCTGGATGCGGCGATGGAGTGGGTGGAAAAAGCCCAGGAGACGGAGCCGGACATCTTGCTGATTAACATGATTGAGGCGTTGATTTATATTTATCACGGCCGTTTCGAGGACGCCGGCGTGGTTTTGGAATATCTACGCCAACAGGATGCTGCTAATTACTATCTGCACGTGGCGGAGATGATTCTGGCGCAGCGGCAGGGCGATGTGGAAAAAGCGGGGCTGTGGCATGAGCAGGCGGCCAAATCAGCGGCAAATGCGCCGCAGCGGCTACGTTTGCAGGCGCAGATGGGGGATTTTTACATGGAGCAGGGCGTTTTGGATCAAGCCCTGGTCATGTTTAAGGAAGCTGTCCATTTTGACAAGAAAAATTACCGATTATGGCACAAAATTGGCGTCATCTTCTTTAAGATGGGGGATGTGGCGGAGGCGCAGCGGTACAATCAGCGTGTGTTGAAGATGCACGATTATGCGCCGGCTCGCCAATTGGAAGCGGCGATCAAGCGTGAGCTGGAGCCAGAGGGGAGACGGTTTGGGCGGATGTTTAAGCGATAGTTGGCGGAGACAATAGCCGTAAGCCGGAGGCCGTATACTGTTACCCGAGAACTTTCCCGTTTTCACCTATTCGTGGAGATGGCGTAGAAAGTTGAGTGCGCGGTCTTTTATCTGATCGGGAGATAGGTTGTTTGTATCGAGGTAGAGGTCGCAATGTTGGCGGGCGTGGGCCAGACGGCGTTGTTGTTCTTGATGGCGTTGGGGCGTGCCGGGATTTTTGGGGCGGCGGGCAACTGTATTTTCAAAACCCACATCTAAAAATATCAAAATATCCGGTTTGGTAATTTTTTGCCACATGTCGGGAACATAGGAATGTTCCTGGGCGGGCTGACGGGCTTCGTAACCGGCGGCGCGCAAGGCGGCGGCTAATGTGCTTTTGCCGGATGTACAAGGGCCGACGACAGCGACGCGCAGGGGGCGGTTTTCCGCCGGAGGGGTCATTTGAGGGGGAGGTGGGCGTCCAGCCGCCGCACGTCGTCGCCTTTTTGGGAGGAAACGGCCGTTACCAGCACGCTAATATCATCGCGGGGACGGCCGTTATCATGTTCCACCGCCTCCGCCAAAAGCGTATCGGCAATACAGCGGGGATCACAAACCTTCTCAGCCACTATTCGGGCCACAGCCGCCTGGGGATCATAGCGCGGATTGCCGCTGAGCGTGCCGGCGTGGCGTAGGCC
>JANTGY010000094.1 GCA_024762695.1 Anaerolineae bacterium | reverse complement strand
CCGCCAAGCCAGCCAGCCCGCCAATCAACGCCTGCTGCGCCGAACTGGTCATGGCCGCCGCCGTGAGGAACAACGCCGTCTCAATCCCCTCGCGCACAACGGCAAAAAAGGCGATGGCGAACAGCCCCCACCGGCCGCCTTTGACGAGCGCCGTTTTCACATCGGCCTGTAATTCAGACTGTACTTGCCGCCCCTGCCGGGCCATCCAGAATATCATCCAGGTTAGCACAGCGCTGGCGAGAAACATGGCGACGCCTTCAAATATCTCTTCGGCGCGGCCTTCAAAGGCGGCGCCGACCCGGTTTAAGATGATGGCCACGATGAGGGAAACGGCCGTTGCCGCTCCCACGCCGGCCCACACCGCCGGAGTCTGTTCCCGCCGGTCCATTTTAGTCAAAACGCCAATCGTCAGCCCCACGATGAGGGCCGCTTCCAATCCTTCGCGCAAAGCGAGTAAAAAACTAGCAATCATGTTTATCTCCTCGTATAACATGTTCGTAGTAAGGTACGTAATCGCGCTGTTTAGCGACGGAGTACCGTGCTTAAAGGCCACTCCGAAGACTACGTGGCTAACTACGAGCGGATAATAATATCTCCTCGACACTTTTTATCAGGCATGCCGATGATTTAATTCTAAGGCACACCTATCAATTTCTGGATATTATTATGGATCAGCCGATGGGTAAAAACAATGGCAGGGGTTAATTTGGAGGTGTACGGCCGTTAACCGCAAAAATAAAGCGCGATCAACCCCAAATTAACCAGGGTTAAGAATGGACGACGCAGGATGAAAGACACAAGACGCAAGCATCACGTTTCCCGTTTCCCGTTTTACGCTAAAATTCCCCCATGCAAACGCGAAACTTGAAACAACTATTGGCCGACTGGAAAACGGCCGTACACAACACCCCCCACCTCCAACCCCCACTTTACGCCGGGCCAGACGTGACACTGACCAAATTCACCGAAAAGACCAGTGAAGTAGAACCAGGAGCCTGCTTCGTCGCCCGCGTCCGCACTGGCAGCGACGGCCATCCCTACATTGGCAAAGCGCTTGAACGAGGCGCCTCCATGATTTTGGCCCAACGCAGCCCTTCCGAGTTGGCTCTGACCATCCCCAATGGCGTAGTGTGGCTGCATGTGGCCGACACGGCCGAATCGCTGGCCTGGCTGGCCGCCGCCTGGGAAGGATTCCCCAGCCGTGATTTGGTCGTCATTGGCATCACTGGCACAGACGGCAAGAGCAGCACGGCCAATATCTTGTATGAAGTTTTGTATACGGCGGGGTTGAAAGTGGGGCTGCTCAGCACCATCAAAGCGGTCATTGGCGGCGCTGAAGAACTGCTGGAACTGCATGTGACGACGCCGGAAGCGCCTGTCATCCAGCGCTACCTGCGCCGCATGGTTGACGCCGGCATGACGCATGTCATCCTGGAAACAACGTCGCACGCGCTGGCGCAGCATCGGGTAACGGCCGTGCACTACGACATCGCCGCCGTCACCAACATCACCCACGAACATTTAGATTATCATGGCAGTTGGGAAGCCTATTTTGCGGCAAAGGCCGGTTTATTTGCCAAATTGCGAGAGTATAAAACTAAGCGGTTAGAGACTGGAGATTACCTGACTAAAACGGCCGTTTTGAATCGTGACGATGCCAGTTACGAACGGCTCAACCCCATCAACGCTCCCCGCCAACTCACCTACGCTATTCACCAAAACGCCGACATCACCGCCGCCAACATCCAACACACCGCCGCAAAAATGCAATTTAACCTCATCGTCGCCTCTTCACCGGCTCGCCCGCTCACCGTGTCCTCTTCACTGGTTGGTGAATTTAACATCTACAACATGCTGGCGGCAGCGGCCGTTGCTCATACTCTGGGGATTGAGTTGAATCTCATCAAACAGGGATTAGAAGCAGTGGAAGGATTAGACGGCCGTATGCAGCGCATCCATCGCGGCCAACCCTTCCTCACCATCGTCGACTTCGCCCACACCCCCAACGCCCTGGAAAAAGCCATCGCCGCCGCCCGCGCCATGCTTCCCCAACAACCACACAAAACGAAAGACGAAAGACGAATGACGAGTGACACACCGCGTATCATCGCTGTCTTTGGCTCTGCTGGTAAACGCGACGTAGAAAAACGCCGCCTTATGGCCGAAATTGGCGCCCGCGACGCCGACTTGGTCATCCTCACCGCCGAAGACCCGCGCACCGAATCTCTCGACGACATTCTGACCATGATGGCTGATGGCGCGCGCGCGCAAGGCGCAACCGAAGGCAAAACCTTCTGGCGCATCCCTGACCGGGGCAAAGCCATCTACTTCGCCCTAACCCTGGCTCGCCCTCAGGATTTAGTCCTCATCTGCGGCAAGGGACACGAGCAATCCATGTGCTTCGGCGTCACCGAATACCCCTGGGATGACCGCGAAGCGACTGAAGAAGCCCTAGACGCCTTCTTGCAAAACCATTCCATGCCCAATTTGGGTTTGCCTACATTTACTGACGGCCGTATCGCTCAATAATGCGCGCCGTGTGCTGGATGCCTTTGATAAAGTCGTCTAATCGGATATTTTCATTCGGGGCGTGGGCCTGACCGCCGGGATAACCGATGCCGGCGGCGACCAATGGCAGCCCCAAGGTGTGAATGAAAGGGTAATTTGGCCCGCTGCCGCCAATGAGGGGGGCGATGATTGGCTCTTTTCCGTAAACGGTTACGGCCGTTTCATTCACCAACTGCACAAACGGATCATCCGGGTCAACCTTCGCCGGACGGCCGCCGCCCAACAGCTTCACAGCCACATCGGCAAAGCCTTGCGCGTCCAAATGCGCCCGCAGTTTGGCAACGATGTCGTCGGGGCGTTGGTCGGGAACGAGGCGGAAATCTACTTTGGCGCGGGCTTTGGCCGGCAAGACTGTCTTGGCCCCTTCGCCCTGGTAGCCAGAGGTAAGGCCGCAAATGGTGCAGGTTGGTTGGAAAACGGCCGTTTCCCGCAGTTCCACACCCCCTGTCAATCCATGCAAAAAGCCGTCCAACCCAAAAATCTGCTGCACCTTTGCCGAATCGTCAGGCAATTTCGCCAACAATTCCCTATCCCGGTCGCTGGGCGGCAAAACATCGTCGTAAAAACCGGGAATTAGAATGCGTTCATTCTCATCTTTCAAGGTGTTCAACGCCCACACCAGGCGCCAGGCGGCATTGGGGAAAATGGAGCCGCCCAGCCCCGAATGGGCGTCAATTTTGGCTGTCTGAACCGAAAGCTCAACATAACAAATGCCGCGCATGCCCAAGACTTGCTCCGGCGCGCCCTCATGATCAACGCCGCCAAACTCCCAAATGCAAGCATCCGCGGCCAACTTTTCCTGGTGTTTTTCCACAAAGGCGGGCATGTTGGGGCTGCCCACCTCCTCTTCACCCTCGATGACGAATTTGACGTTGACCGGCAAATCGCCCAGCGCCTCGCGCACTGCCGCCAGCGCCGCCAATCGGCAGATGATGTGCCCCTTATCGTCGCTGACGCCGCGCGCGTAAAAATTGTCGCCGCGCCGGGTCAGCTCAAATGGCGGCGATTCCCACAATTCCAGCGGCTCCGGCGGCTGAACGTCGTAATGCAGGTAGAAGAGAAGCGTCGGGGCATCGTCAGCCGCGCCCGCGCTCTCGCCATACACCACCGGATAGCCGTCGGAGGGCATGATTTCGGCGTGGAAGCCCTGTTCTCGCAGCATAGCGGCGACTAATACGGCCGTCTCCTGAATGCCATAATTTTGTGCCGAAACGCTGGGCTGGGCACACAAACGGCCTAATTGTTCGATCCAATAATCCAGATTTTGTTCAATGTGGGCGTCAATTTTTTGCCAGACGGGGCTGTGTTGAGTCATGTTTAATCCTTTTCACAATTTATTTTGATGTTGTGGCAAACGGCAGGCAGCAGACCTGAAGCGACCTGCCACCTGCGACCTGCGACTTGCCACCTGCCACTTCCCCCTCAAATTTGCGCCGTTTCTTCGGCTAACGGATGTTGCAAGCCATTCTGCGCCAGATGGCTGGTATCATTCAGCAAGGCCAGGTGATGGCCGTATTTTTCGTTAATGGAGACGATGCTTAATCCGGCGTTACCGCTGAGGCGAAAACGGCCGTAACTGTCCGCCGGAATCTCCAACACATGCGAAATCACATTCGCCAGCGTGCCGCCATGACTAACGACGGCGACCATCTCATCCTCATGCTGTGTCCAAACTTTTTCATAAGCGGCAGCAGCGCGGGCGCGCAGTTCTAGATTCCCTTCGCCGTTGGGCGGATTGAGGACGCCATTTTTCATGGCCGCCCAAACCGCGGGGAACGCGGCGCGGGCTTCGTCGGAGGTCAAACCGCCAAAATCGCCCACATCCCGCTCCCGCCAAAGGGGATCGAAAATAGGTTCTTGGTTCAGGGCGGCGGCGATGGGAACGGCCGTCATCGCCGCCCGTTTCAAATCACTGCTGTACACCGCCCGAATCGGCCAATCCGCCAATCGTTGGGCCAGCGCTTTGGCCTGCGCCTGCCCCATCTCATTAAGCGGAACGTCCCTATGGCCCTGCCAGCGTCCCGCGGCGTTCCAATCCGTCTGTCCATGTCGAATAAGCAAAATCGTCGTTGTCATTCAATCTCCAGTCTCGTAGTCATGCACTCCCTACTTTCTACTTTTCTCCGCCAGCGCCGCCGCAATTTGCACTAGCGTCTCCCCGTCAATCAAAGTCATCGGTTTGTGCTGCGCCCATTCCCGCGCCGCGTTGGAAATGGCGGCCGTTGTCGCCAAAAAAGCGTGCGCGGCCCGCTCATGCACCAGCGTACCGTACAATTCGCGCACAATTTTCGGTTCAATCCGATTTTGGTAACGCTTGCATTGGACGATGGCCCGTTTGCCGCCCGGCTTAACCAGTTCCAAGTCTACGCCCAAATCCCCCTTCTGGCCGCGCAATGTGACGCGATACCCTTTTTGGCGAAAAAGTTGGGCCACGTATTGCTCAAATTCCTTGGGGCTGAGATCATACAATTGGTCGAGAGTCATAGCGGGCAACGGCCGTTGCCCCAATCGGGTGCGCCGTCGCCGCCGCTGCCATAACGAAAACCACAAAAAGCCCAATGTAAACGCGCCCGCCGTCTCCATCAAACCCAGCAATTCATCCATCGCCGGCGATAAACCCAGCGCCCAACCCGGCTGCGCCGCCGCCCGGTAGAACAACCACAATGCATACAGAATAGTCAGCCCGGCAATTAGTATCCAACCCTGCACGTAAGCCTCCTTAGCGCGGCGCGTTTCTGCTGGAGTGCGGCGCGTCGTCTGCATAATGCGCCGGGGATGGCTGAATTCCCATTCAACGCGGACCATCATAATTCTACGGGCCGCCTTACTTGTGTGGGAATGGGCCGTCGCTGCAAAAACAAACTCAAACCAATACTGATCAACAACAAAGGCACAGCTAAAGCAAAGGGCGCGCGCGGACTGATGGCTTGGAACACAAATCCGGCCGCAACCGGCCCCACAATTAACGCCAAACTACGCGATGATTGGTAAAGACCCAACAAACGGCCGTGCGACTTCTCATCGCCAAACCGGGTAATCAACGATTGCAAGCTAGGCACATTCACCCCATTGCCAAACGCGACCGGAACCGTAAACAACGCAATCATCAGTGGATGAGATAACGTCGCAATCCCCGCAAAGGCTAAAATCAAACTCATCTGGCCCAATAAAATCAACCGCCGTTCGCCAAACCGGGCCACCAGCGGCTTAATCAGCGCCGCCTGCGTCAACACCGTCACCAAACCAATCAGCGTCAGCACAAAGCCCACATTCCGAGCCACAACAGCGTTTTCCGCTTCTGGGAAAACAACCCGCTCGGCATACAACGCAAACGTGCTTTGCAGCGCCGAAAAAGCCAACGTAATGACAAAAGTAATCAAAAAGAGCAGCAGAATGGTATGATTTTGTAAATAATGACGCAGCGGAACTTCTGGTCGGTTATTTTCCGTTGATTGGCGCGCTTCAGGCGGCAATGATTCCTTCAGCATAAACGTCGTTAGCAGCACACTGCCGCTGGTGATGATGGCCGCTCCGATAAACGGCGCCGTCAGGCTAACCCCAGCTAAAAAGCCGCCAAACGCCGGGCCAAAAATGAAACCCAGACCAAACGCCGCGCTCAATGTGCCCAACGCCTGCGCTCGATTCTCCTCGCTGCTAATATCGGTGATGTACGCTTGCGCGGTGGTGATATTGCCGCCGGTCACGCCATCTAGCAACCGCGCCAAATACAAGATGACGAGGCCGCCGCTGACGCCCCAATCCAGCCCCCACCCTTCCAAAGCAATGCCCAACGCGCCCCCCAGCGGTTCGGCCAATGAAAAAAGGATGAAAGAGAAGACGGTTCCAATCTGGCTGACAATGAGGATAGGACGACGGCCGTACTTATCCGACAACCGACCCAACCAGGGAGCCGCAACCAACTGCGCCGCAAAAAATACCGCCGCCAACGTCGTCGCTTGCAACGCCGTCGCCCCAAACTGCCCTTCCGCCACCAACGGCAAAATAGGCAAAATAACACCTGCGCCCAGGATATTGGTAAATACCACCACAAAAATTGGAATAATACGACGTCGATCCATAAAATTTAGCCCTACTAATTCAGGGGAGCGGATTGTAGACCGTGTGCGCTAAATTCCCAAATCAAGCCAACTGCCGCCGCCGCCGTGAAAAAACCGCGCCTATTTTGTGAGCAAACCGTAAAGGTAAAATAGATTTCACGTGAAATGTATTCTGCACAGTTGACAAAGAAGGTACAAACCCGCATACTGAAAGCGTGTGCTGGATATTACAATTTTCATATGGGAGAAAATAATGTCAGAAAAAATCGTAAAGGAAATAATCGAACGAGCCATTGAAGATGAGAAATTCCGCAAAGAATTGTTCAAACACCCGGAAAAAGCATTAGCCGGGTATGATTTAACCGCAAAAGAACAAAAATTGCTGGAAGGACTGAACGAAGAAAATTTCGATAAATTTGCCGGCGGTTTAGGCGCGCGCACTACCAAAGGCGCCTGGCGCCCCGGTTAAAGCCTTCGCACGGCACAAGCTATTGGCCCGCGTCATTCTTAAACGAATGGACGCGGGCTTTTTTTATTCCCGTTGACTGCCAGTCAACGTTTCTGCCAATTCAAGGTAATGGCGCCCCAATTCTTGCCAACGAGGAACGTCACTTTTCGCTAAAATTGCGCCAGCTTCCAAATAACAAATACGGCGATCATGAATCCTGGCCCGTTTTTCAGCCGCCACCAGGCTCTGGTGCAGCAATGACAGCATTTGAGACGTGTCTGCTGTGAGTTTCCCCATTTCAAGTAAGGCCAGAGGGAGATATTCAGGACGGCCGCCTTCCTCCACTGCCGACATTACTTTTAAGAAATAACTCTCTGCCGCTTTTAAGTTGCCCATTTTCTGGCTAGTTTTCCCCAGCAAGTAGGCCGTTGCTGGAAGCCACCAGGTTAACTTTTCATTGGCAATGATTTTTTCGGCAGTGCGCAGATAAGAATACGCTTCTTCAACTGCGCCCGCTGCCAATTTAACGCGAGCCAACCCAATCAGTAAGCGAACTTGCTGCTCTGTATAACTGTCGAGCTTAGTCTCGATTAATCGCTGTGCCTGACGCAAAGCAGTTTCGGCTTCCTTCCACTCGTTAAGCGGGGGATGATATTCATATCCCAACAATAAATAACCTTCAACCAAACCAAAATCATCATCCATCAACGTAAATAAGTTGATAGCTTGCTCCAGATCATGTTGAGCTTGGCGGAATTGGCCCAGATAGGCATAAACTTCAGCCCTGTTAACTACCGCGTAAGCGAGAAGGTTTTCACTTGTATCGGCGGCTAAAGAGGCGGTTTCATTTAAAGCGTCCAAGGCTTCATCGGCGTAGCCTAAATTGAGTTGGATGAGCGCGATATTATTAAGGATAAATCCTATTTTGGCCGGGGTGCTGAAATTACGCGAAAGGATGACCGCCCGCAGCATGGTCTGCAGCGCTGGTTCAAGATTTTTTTGCGAATAATGAACAAAGGCAACCGCACTCAACACATCAGCTAGAGTTTGTTTATCGTTTATCGTTAAACATATGCTCTCAGCTTCTTGCAATTTGGCTAGCGCGTTCGTGAAATCAGATTGCGAGGCGGCAGCCATACCAGACCAAAGGTTCGCTCTAGCTAGCTCAGCCTGGGGAATATCGTTGTTTCGGGCGGCGATGACTTGCTCCGCCAGCGCCAACGTCTCTTCGTAATTCGACTGGTTGTATTTGAGATGAGCCAACAGGTTACGCGCTTGAGCGGCTGGCGCCAGCGCTTGATTTTGCGTTGACAACGCCAACGCTTGCTCAGCATCGTCAATCGCTTTGAGAAATTCGCCCAGAAGGCGGAACGCATCGCCCCGGTTCAGGTAAATATGAACGGCCGTTTCCCACTGCTCCTCCTCGTCCAACGCCAGCAAATGCTCCTCGGCCAGCGTATACAGGTCTACGGCCTCTCGATTGGCAAAAATATCGCGGGCGCTGTCGGCGGCGGCCAGCGCGTAACGCAGCCCATCCACATGATTCCCGGCGCGACTGTAATGATAAGCCAAAACAGCGAACAGCGGCTTTAAATTCTCCACATAACGCGCCGCCAGCCAATCGGCGACGGCCGCGTGCAGCGTTTGGCGGCGGGCAAAGGGCAGGCTTTCATAGGCCACTTCATGCGTCATCGCATGTTGGAACAAATAAGACCATTCCGGGTCAGTGGTCATCAATTGTGTGATTTCTTCGGCCGACAGATCGGCTAACAAATCGGCGGCCACATCGCGCGGCGTTTTGGGCGTGATGGAAACCAGCGGCTCCAGATCAAATTGACGACCAATCACCGAAGCCACTTGCAGTAAATCGCGGCTGGCGACGGGGAGGCGGTCTATCCGGGCCAGCAGTAGGCCATGAATGGTGTCTGGGATTTGCATTTGGGTGAGCAGCGATTCGTTGACTTGAACACGGCCGTTTACCTGCAACGCCCCCAATCCCTTCATCACATTCACCGCCTCCTCCAAAAACAGCGGATTGACCGGGCTTTCCAACCCATCCCGGCCACGCAAGCCAAGGTGCTGCTCCACAGTTTTTGGCAGTTCTGTCACGCCAACCAGATGGTTCAACAAAGCGCGGGCATGTTTGGGCGGCAAATCGGACAGCGCGATGGGCGTACAGAGAGCGCGCGTCAATGTTTTCAAATCGAGGCGGTCGATCGGCCGGAATGTCAGCCCCAGAAAAATGGCATGGCCTTCCTGATGACTGCTCAACTCATCAACAAACGCCAACGTAGCCGTGTCCGCCCAATGCAGGCCCTCCAAAACGATGAGCAGGGGCTGGCTGGCCGCCGCCGCTTGAAAGGCGCGGCGGGCTAATACGAAAAAGCGGGCCTGCCGGACTTCGGCCGACAAATCGGCAAGATTGTCGGCCTGGGGAAAAGGCAGCCCCAACACATCGCCCCACAGCCCCACATCGTCGCCACAGTCGGGGACGAGGGCTTTGGTCCGGTTGACAACGGCCGTAACCTGCGCAGCATCATCCATCCCTGGCGTTAGGCCCAAAAAATCGCGCCAGACGCTTATCCAGGGGCCAAACGGGATATCCGAGGTGTGCTGCTGGCCTTCGCCGGCCAACGCCGCGCCGCCGGCCGCCAACCAATGTTTCACGCCGGCCGCCATCAGACTGGTCTTGCCAACGCCGGTGGAGCCGAAAACGGCCGCTACGCCGCCCACGCCCCGCAAGGCCATGTCCATGCCGCCCAACAGCAAATCCAGTTCGGCGTCACGGCCAACCAACGGCCGTTGCCACCGATTCACAAAAACTTGCAGCTGTGCCTGCGCGCCCTGGTCGCCCGTGCGCCGGTCGCCACGCGGATGGCAAGGCGTTACTTTGGCCTGTTTGCCCTTCAAGTGCACCGGCGGCAGTTCCTCAAAATCAATCAATTCACGTACGCGGTCGGCGGTGGCTTTATCGGTTAACACCTGACCGTCGGCGCACGCCTGAGTCAGGCGAGCCGAGAGGTTGACCACATCGCCAACGACCGTGTATTCGCGGCGCCGTTCTGCCCCCACCGGGCTGGCAAACACCTTGCCTGTGGTCAGGCCAATGCGCTGTTGAGCGACGAAGGCCGGCCGCTCGCGCTGCATCGCCAGGGCGCAGCGGATGGCCTGGTCGGGCGCATCGGGGGCGACGGGGGCGCCAAAAATAATGTGTAATTGATTGCCTTTATCGCCGGTAAGGACGCGGTTGACGCGGGCGTTTTGGCCGCCAAATCTGGCGACCATTTCCGTCGCCCATTGGTAATAATGCTGCAACCAGGTCTCTTTACTCTCGAATTCCTGTTCGCGGCAGTCGAATTGAACAAACAGGCTGGTGACGGGACGATGCTCGGCCATCTCCACCAAACCGGAGGCGGTGCGTTCGTAAATGACGGCCGGGATGAAAGGGGAAACGGCCGTCGCCAAACGCTCTAAATCGTCATCTGCCGCTTGTTCCCAATCGAGCAAAGGGCGCGGCGCGGGCCAATCATGAGAAACGCCCGGTTCCGGGTCGGGAAAAACAGCAAAGGGGACTGTTATGGAGCGGCCCACCTGGGCCAATGCGGTCTGGCTGGCGACAATTTGACCAGATTGGGCGAATTTTTCGGCGGCGGCGGCCTCTTCAACGGCGTCGCCGGCAATGACATATTCCATGATGCGCGCCGGATCGCCAACCACCAGTTCCTGGCAACGGCCGTAGCCCACGCCAATTTTCATCGTCAAAGTGAAGATGGCTTGTTTCCCCGGCGGGCGATTGGCAACAATACGGCTCAGACTGACGGCCATCAGCCGCTGCATCATTTGAGCGCAAGCCAACGCCCGCCGCGCCGCATGGCCGTCCTCGTCGGGAAAGTAAACGGACATGGCGTCGCCATGAAAATGGTTGACGGCGCCGCCCATCTCGTGGATGACGTCAATCATGCCAGTGAAGGTGAGCAGGAGAATGCGGTTTAGCTCTTCGGCGCCGCGCGGGCCATCGGCGGCTAACTCTTCGGACATGGCCGTGAAGCCAGAGATGTCGGAGAAGAGCGCGGCGGCGGTCAACGTATTCGCCTCTCCTGGCTGGGGCAAACCTGCGGCCAATATATGTCGCGTCAAGGTAACGGGCAAGTAAGCGGCTAAATTACGCGCGATGGTCACAAGTCGTCTCCCTCTCCATCTCTGTCTTCCACCTCATCATCGTCCATGTCGGGGAAGAAACGGCCGTTCAAAAAGTCAACCAATGCCGCCGCCTCTTTCTGGGCCAACGACAAACCAAAGTAAACATGCGTGTAGCCGTAATCAAACGCCGGGCAGCGATGTTTTTCGCTGTAGTAAAAGGGGTTGACATGCTGCATGTCATAGGCGTCGGTGATGCCCAAAATGGAAACGGGGCGGCGGATGATGAGGCGTTCCGGGTCAATGAACATGATCTCACGAACGGCCGTGTAATACTGCCAGCGCGTCCACAAAATCCGGCCAAACCGCAGCCAAACATACAGCCAAATCAACAATATGACCGATAAAATAAAGGTAAAGCGTTCGCCCCCTGCTATCACATCGCGGAAGAGGTAAACCGTCATCGCCGCTAACATCACCAACCAGACCAACAAAGCCAGGCTGAATAAAACAAACAAAAACCAGTTCCGTGGAACCGACCATGTTATTTTCAGGCGAACGGCCGTTTCTTCAAGTTTAAGACGGGTGAATTCAGCTAACATGCGTTCTTTGCCAATCACGCTTCAATATTAGCCTATTCTAACCCACCCCCAAAAATTAAACATCCTCGCTGTCGCCGCCGCACGGTTTTTCAGTAGTCGGCTTGTCATGCCTGCGAAGGCAGGCATCCATAATTTGCCAACAGGAGAAGATGGATTCCCGCCTGCGCGGAAATGACAGCAAAACGGGACTACTGAAAACCGTGGTCGCCGCCGAGTCTGCAACAGGATTTTTCCAAACTCATAAAAAACTGTGCGCTTCAAATTCTAATGACCAGCTTCAAGGGGCGGCGCCTCGGCGCTGCGCGCCTGGCGCCGC
>JANTGY010000093.1 GCA_024762695.1 Anaerolineae bacterium | reverse complement strand
TCACATCCAGGATGATGAGGTCGGGTTTTTCTTTGCGGGCCAGGGTGAGGGCGGTACGGCCGTTGCCGGTTTTCACCACATCATACTCCTGGCGCGCCAAATTATAAGCGAGTGTTTCTTGTAAGGTTACGTCGTCTTCGACGACCAATACTTTATAAGCCATGCTCTTATTGTGACGGGGATTGAAACGGCCGTCAATCGGTTGGTGTTATGGTTTTGTTAACAATTTGTGGGATTATGCTGGTTGACTGACAAAACTTATCTAACCGCGGAGAATGCGGATATCGCAGAGGGAATTGAAGGAGAAACCTCCGCGCTTCCTCGCGCTCACTGTGGTGAACTCTGAGATTTGTCAGTCAATCAGGGGAATATGGCGAACCTTAAACGCTAACATAGTGGGCAATTTGAACTTCATGGTTCATTTGACCGAGCATAGACGCTTAGGTATAATCCTCTGTCGCATTGCGATGTGTAAATGCAGGTTTAACTTCCCTATGGAGTGTGAGCGAACTGGTTTCAAGGTACACCAGGGAAGTCACAATTAAGACGACATTTATAACAGGGCAATTTGCCCTGGTTTTTTTAGGAGAGATTGTATTATGACCAAGCGAACTTACCAACCCAAAATTCGCCGCCGTGTTCGTGTGCATGGTTTCCGGCAACGTATGAAAACAAAAGGCGGTCGTAATGTGCTGAAGAGTCGGCGGGCAAAAGGACGGTCTTCCATGTCTGTGAGCATGAATAATCATGTGAAGCGCATTAATTGGAATGGATCGTCGGCGACCGCTTATCGTTCTGTCAAGCGTTATGGTGGGGGCAAGTAACTGCCCAATGGCGGCTGGCGTCTAGCGCAAGCGGTCAGCTTCTACAGCCATGTTGGCGCAACGGTTTCGCTTACGGCGTAATGCAGATTTGCGACGCGTTCGTTCAACAGGCCGTCGTTGGCGTCATCCCCTTATTGTTTTATTAGTGGGAGAAAACAATGGGGGCGTTAGTCGTTTTGCTTTTGTGGCTGGGCGTCGTATTGGCAATGCGCCAACGCGAAACAGGAGTAAGCGGTTGATGCGAGAAGCTGTACGCCAGCATTTGCCTGAAGTTGAAGCGGGGTGGGACTGTATGTTCATCGCTCGAAACCCCATCGCTTTTGCTTCGTATACGGAAGTAGAAACGGCCGTTTCCCAATTATTGGCCCGCGCTAAGCTCATGCTTCTTGATTCTTAGGGCGGCAAGCGCATTACCATGAAAACAATTGCCTTGCTTTTAATTAAACTATACCAGAACACGCTTTCCCGGGTTTTGCCGCCCAGTTGCCGCTTCACGCCTAGCTGTTCTCATTATGGGTATGAAGCAATTGAAAAGTATGGCTTTTTGAAAGGCGGTTGGATGGCCGTTAAGCGCGTAAGTCGCTGCCACCCGCTGAATCCGGGCGGTTATGACCCGGTTCCTTAACGGAGGTTCCTCTTTGTACGCAGCTAAACGGCCGTTACGTCGGCCTGTTATATTTCTACTCATCATCGCCAGTTACTTATTTGTTGCTTGCGGTGTCCAAACAGCCAATACCAATTGGCCGGGCTTATCCACCGATGGCGAGAAAGTTTATGTCGCTTATGGCCCCGAGGTTGTAGCCTACGACGTTGAAAGCCAGTCTAAAACATGGTCTTTCCCCGCCGAAACTAATCCGACTCTGCAATTTTTTGCGGCGCCTTCTGTGCAAGACGGCCGTATCATCCTCGGTGATTTCGGCGCTTCTGGCGGCATGTTGTCCCCCGGCGTCGTCGTTACTCTCTACGCCCTCAACGATACGGATCAGGGCGTTCCTGGTTCGATTTGGACTAACGGCGAACTTGTCAGCGATCGCGTCGTCGCCCCGCCGTTACAAGTTGGCGACCAGCTTTTTGTCGGTACAGCGAATAACTTTATCATGTCTATTGATGCGACAACTGGCGCCAAACAATGGGAATTTGAGGTTGGACACAGTATTTGGGGACAGCCCGCTTACAAAGAAGGCGTTCTTTATCTGTCTTCCCTCGATAAATCAATTTATGCGCTGGAAGCTGAAACAGGCCAGGAATTGTGGCAAACTGAATTGAGCGGCGCTTTAGCCAGTTCTCCTGTCGTCAACACCGACCTTGTTTACGTGGCCAGCTTTGATAACCAACTGCACGCTCTGGACATACAAACCGGCCAGGAGAAGTGGGCTGCATCGGCGCAGGATTGGATTTGGGATGCGCCGGCCTTTGCCGACGGCGTTGTTTATTTCGTCGATATTCAGGGCAATGTTTATGCAGTGGACGGCGCTTCCGGCGACCAAATTTGGTCGCAGCAGCTTAATCTCCCTGTTCAAACCAGTCCGGTTGTAGTTGGCGAAACCGTTTACATCGCTTCTGGCGACGATCTAGACGCAGAAAACCCGCAAGGCGCGTTAACGGCCTTGAATGTTGCTGACGGCAAGCAGCAATGGCAAAAAACGGCTCCCGGCCCATTATTTACGACGCCAGTTGTTGTCGGTGATTCTATCATCGTTGCTTTGCAAAGCGATCAGGATTTGCTCATAGCTTTTGACTTGGAAACAGGCGGTCAGAACTGGGATTATTTGCCACCGCAAGAGTAACGTCGTTGCTGGCTCAATTAGATTACAGGAATTTTTAATTTATGTGGGACACATTCATTCTCAATCCTATGATCAACGCATTGTTGATGCTTTATGATTTTTTAGGCAACAACTTTGTTTTGGCCATTGCGGTTTTTACTATCCTCATTCGATTGCTTACGCTGCCGCTTAATTTACGTCAGCAGCGCTCCAGCATGAAAATGCAGGAAATGCAGCCCCAAATCCAAGCCATTCAGAAAAAATATAAAGACAATCCGCAGAAAATGCAGGAAGAGTTCCAAAAGATTGGCTACAATCCGGCAGAAAGTTTGGCCGGTTGTTTACCTTTGCTCATTCAAATGCCGATTTTGATTGGCTTGTACCGAGCAATCATCATTGTTTTGGGGTCTACGCCGCAATCGCTGTTTGAATTGACGGCGCGGGTGTACGATTATATTAACTTGACAGATTTGCTGCCGATTTCTAATAAATTTTTATGGCTGAATCTGGCCCAACCCGACCCGTTGTTTGTTCTGCCGGTTTTGGTTTTTGGGACGATGTTTTTGCAACAAAAGTTGATGACGCCGGCCACGAAAAAACAAGAAAGTAAGGGTAAAAAACAACAAGACGACAACCCGATGGCCGGGATGACCCAGTCTATGCAATGGACGATGCCGATTATGTTTGGCTTTTTCTCTTTGCAATTCCAGGCTGGGCTTTCTATTTATTTTGTCTTGAGTAATATCATCGGGATTGGACAGGGCTATTATATGCGCCGTTCGATGGCTCAGCTAAAAGAGGAGCAGGCTACCAAGAAGCCCGCTGTCATAAAAGCTGAATCGGAAACGGCCGTTGCAAGCCCCCCCCAGCAGTCTAAACAAGATGATGCAGCTTTAGATGCGGCGATGAAGGGCACGCCGGAAGAACGGAAGCAGTACCAGCCCCGTAAACGGACATCAAAACGGAAAAGACGTAGACGATAATTTACGAGTTGAGAGAATAGAGCTAGAGCGAGAGGGAAAATGTCCTCTCGCTCTAGCTCTGTCCTCTAGCTTTAGCCAGGAGTGATCCATGTCACCAAGTAAACGTGAAATTGAAGCGACCGGCCCGGATGTCGAGGCCGCCATTGAAGTCGGCTTAACCAAACTTGGCGTAAGCCGGAGCGATGTGATTATTGAAGTTGTAGATGAAGGCAGCCGGGGATTGTTGGGAATTGGCAGCCGCAATGCAGTGGTGCGTTTGACCTCGCTGGCTGCGCCGCCCGCACCGCCGGTACATTCTGCGACCCCAAAACCTAAACCAGCTAAGACCGCAAAACCAGCCCCGAAGCGCGAAACGGCCGTTCGCCCACAAGTGCAACCGGCCGACGAGACAGAATACGAAACTGTGAGCGAAGAAGATGTCGTTCCCGACCTTGTCCGCGAGTTATTGGACAAGATGGGCATTGAGGCTGTCGTCACAACTAGCCAAACCGAGTTAGATGATTTAACTGATAGACGGTTGATGGTCGTGGAAATCAATGGCGACGATTTGGGCGCGTTGATTGGCCCGCGTGGCGAAACATTGAATTCGATTCAGTACGTTATGCGGTTGATGGCCGGCCATCAATTGCGACGCCGGGCTGACTTTGTGATTGATGTGCAAGGGTATCGCCAACGGCGCGAGCAGGCGTTATCGCGCATGGCCGAGCGAATGGCGAAGAAAGTGGCGGCGCGCCACAGCCCAATGACATTGGAACCGATGCCGCCCAATGAGCGGCGTATCATTCATATGACGCTGCGTAATGATGAGGAAGTTTATACACAGAGCACGGGCGAAGGTAAGCGGCGCAAGGTGCGCATCTTGCCTAAGTCGTGATGTGCGAAACGGAAAACGCAAAAATAACGGGGCGGTCATCATTTGACCGCCCCGTTTTTGTTTCTAGAGATAGCGCAACAACTTTCTCGTCATTTTTGTATCTCAGCAATGCATTCAATCTCGACCAGCGCGTCTAACGGGTTCTGCTTGACTGAAATTGTGGTGCGAGCGGGGCGATGATCGCCAAACATCTCAGCGTACACCCCGTTCATCCCTTGAAAATCGGTCATTTCTTTCAAGTAAACTGTTGTTTTGACGACGTTTTGCAGGGAAAGGCCCAGGCCATTTAGAACAACGGCTAAGTTTTCGAGGGCTTGTCTGGTTTGTGTCTGGATATCTGCGCCCACTAACTCCATTGTTTCGGGGTCAAGCGGGGTTTGGCCGGAACAGAAAATCAGATTGCCAACCTGAATGGCATGGCTGTAAGGGCCGATGGCGGCCGGGGCGTCGGAAATAAGGTGGGTTTTCATTAGTTTTTCCTCGTAATAGCCGTTTGTAGTTAAGTACGCAGTCTGCGAAGTACTGTTTGGCGGAACGCCACTCCGCGGACTACGTGGCTGACTACGAACAACGGTTTGTAGTAAAGTACGCAGTCTGCGGAGTACCGTTTGGCGGAACGCCACTCCGCGGGCTACGTGGCTAACTACGAACAACGGTTTGTAGTTAAGTACGCAGTCTGCGGAGTACCGTTTGGCGGAACGCCACTCCGCGGGCTACGTGGCTAACTACGAACAACGGCATACACTTTTCATTCATTTGATGGCGCTGCGCAGTGGCATGGTGTCTAATTTATAAGTTGACGAGCTTCACTTCGGTAACGGCCGTTATCTTCAACAACGTGTCCAAAGTTAGTTGGGGCGGCACGCTGTCCAGATTGATGAACGACAAAGCGATGCCGCCCGGCTCGTCTCGTCCCATGCGCCATTCGCCGATATTCACTTCATAGGCGGCCAAAATCGTGCCGATTTGACCCATCACGCCCGGCACATCTTTGTTTTTGAGCAGCAAAATACTCCCCACTGGACGGGCATCCAACTTATAATCATCCAACTGAATGATGCCAGGACTGCCATCACTGAACAGCGTCCCGGCGACCAGACGTTCCCATCCTTCGCCAATGACGCGGCAGGAAACGACATTAGGATAATTTTTGACTACGGGGCTTTTGCCGGTCGTTTGCGTAACTTCGATCCCTTCTTGGTCGGCGATGACCGGCGCGCTGATGTAGTTAAGCGGTTCTGGGTGGGCGCCGGCCAGTAGACCGATGAGCAGCCCGGAGGCGACTGCTCTCACCATGCCTTCAACCGCATCTCCATGTACTTCAATTTCTACCGTTTTGACAGGCCCTTCGGCTAATCCGGCGTGTAAGCTGCCAATTTTCTCGGCCAGCGCGATGTACGGCCGTATCGCCTGAAAGTCCAGCCCCGCTTGAAAAGGCATGTTGAGCGCATTGCGAAAATCCGTTTGGCGTAAAGCGTCCACCACTTGATTGACTATTTGTGTGGACACATTGCGCTGCGCCTCGATGGTGCTGGCTCCCAGATGGGGGGTGTGCAGCACATTGGGCAGTCCGATGAGCGGATTGCCTATAGGCGGTTCGCTGCTGAACACATCCAGCGCGGCCGCTTTGACCTTACCGTTTTGCAGCGCTTCCACCAGCGCCGCCTCGTCAATGAGCCTGCCCCGGGCCACATTGACCAGAATAACGCCGTTTTTCATCTGGTTGAGGGCGGCGGCATTGATCATTTGGGTTGTTTCGGGGGTAACGGCCGTATGCAGCGTAATGATGTCCGCTTCGGGCAGCAAATCTTCCAAATCGACGAGAAGGACGCCCATTTCCCGGCCCACTTCCTCAGAAACGAAGGGATCGTAAGCGATGACTTCCATGCCAAAGGCCAACGCCCGTTCGGCCACCAGCCGCCCGACGCGGCCAAAGCCAATAACCCCTAGCGTCTTGCCATACAACTCTGTCCCGGTAAACTGCGACCGATTCCATTCCCCGGCCAGCAGGGAGGCGTGGGATTGGGCGGTGTGCCGGCTGGCGGCCAGCATCAAGGCTAGCGTTTGCTCGGCCGTCGCCACGCTGTTGGCGCCCGGTGTGTTCATGACGATGACGCCGCGCAGCGTGGCGGCGGGGATGTCTATGTTGTCCACGCCAATCCCGGCGCGGCCTACTACTTTGAGCTTGTCGGCGGCGGCCAAGATGGCCGCAGTCACCTGTGTGCCGCTGCGGATGATTAGCGCGTCGTAATTGGGGATGACGGCCGTTAATTCGGCCGCGCTCAACCCCGTTTTCATGTCGTAGCTGACATCTTCGATTGCATCGAGCCGATCTAGTCCGGCCTTGCCCAGCTTGTCGGAAATAAGAATGCGATACATGTTGGAATACCCTCGTAGTTTATGTAAATTAGAATAGAGGTTAGAACAAGAGCTAGAGGAAGAAGCGTTCCTCCTCTAGCTCTTGTTCTAACCTCTATCTTTCCGGCCCACCGCCAGGATGGACGCTAAACTCGTTATTTTCGGCGGCAACGGCCGTTGCCGGTTTAGCCGCCAGCAATTCATCAAAAAGCGGGAGTCGGCCTGTTTGAACCGCATTTTCGGCGTACAAAAACATCGCTGCCGACCACGCCTGCTGTGCGTAGCCCATCGGCTGACCGCTTTCGCCGTGCATCCATTCAGTAAACTCCCAGTCCGCTTCCAGCCCTTTTTGATTCGCTTTTGCCAGCGCCAACAGCAGACGTTCTGCTTCGGCTTGCCAGCCATACCGCGCCAACGCTGCCACATGAAAGCCGCCAATCATCGGCCAAACGCCGCCATTATGATATTGATGGGGCAAATTGAGCGTACGGCTGCGGTAATAACTGCGCCAATTCGGCTCGCCGGGGTAGATGGGCGGATGGATCGCCTTCGTTGGGTACGGATCGGCCATCCCCACCTGGCGCATGTAGCGCAAAATGTGGCCGGTTCGATGACCGTCGGCGACGCCCGTTAAAATTGCCAGCAAATTACCCAAACTGTCGCACCAATCGCCGTATTCGCGGAACGCCACCCAGGGCAAATAGTAGGGGCGGCTGGAAATGGTGCCGATGTTGTGGTACAGCATGAACCATTCCAGACGAATCGCCTTCAACTTTTCCAGGTGTTCGGCAAAATGGTCGGCCACCCAGCAGCGATCAATCCACATTAACAGATTAAGCCGTTCGTGGATGCCGGCCGCATCTACAACCAGGCGATGCGGGCAGGCGTCGCTAGGCAGTTGTTGGCAAAGTTCTTGGTGGGCCAGCGTTGCTGCGTAATACAGCGCGTTGTCGTACAGGGTGTTGTAACGGACGGCCAGCAAATCCATCCAGTTGCCCGCCTCTGGAATTTCCAGCAGGCCGCATTCGTTCATGTCCTGGTATTCCAGCCAGATGAGGGCCTGGTTTACGCTGTCCCAATAGCGGAGGAGGAAGTCGGTATCGGCGGTTTCGGTGAAGTGCAGATAATGGCCGAGGATGTACCATAAATTGGCGTCGGCGGCGCCGGCGTTTTCGGTGCTAACGTAGCCGGTATCGGGATGGACATTGAGTTGGATGAGGCCACGCGGCGATTGGTGGGCGGCCATCGTTTCCAGGCTAGCTCGCCCCGCCGCCAACAAGGTTTCATCGCCGCTGGCGGCAGCCCCCAAGAAGGTGATCATGCTGTCCCGCGCCCAAATTTGTGGATAGCCGCTGGTCATCCCCGATGCGCGGAAGCCGTCGGCGGTGGCGCAGCGGCGCAGAATTGCAAGGGCTTGTGCGTGGGCGGTTTGCAAAAGGGCGTTGTTGGTCATCGCAATTTGCGGGGCGCTCCTTAAACTGATTGGGGGTAGATTGTTTCGCAGGCTTTGCGGAATTTGCGCTCCAGCCGCGCATTCTGGAAGGTTAGCTGTCCAGTTCGGATTAAGGCGACGGCTTTTTGGGCCAGGTTTTGATTGTCTAATCGTTTTAACGCTGCCGGGCCGATGGCCAGGGGGAGAAGGGGGGCTAAGCTGCGGCTGTGGATGAAGGCAGGGGCTTCGGATAACACGCGGTTGCGGGGCACGACGCCGCCATAGCCGATGAACAGGTCAACGGCCGTTCCCGCCAATAAATCGCTGTTGCCGTCGCCGATGAGGAGTGAACGGTTGTTTGCTGAACGGCCGTGCTGTTCGCCCAATAACTCTCTAACAATCTGTGCCTTGCCGTCACTGACGGTTAATGCGCCCTTATCGTAAGCGAGATACTGCTCGCCGGGATTTTGGTTTTGCCACCAGTTTCCTGACAGTTGATTGTACGCCACGCCAACGGCCCGAATCCGTTCGCGCGGCACGCCCAGGTAGACGCCAAACTCTTCTACCGGCTCAGCCAGCCCGCCGCTGATGATGTAGACCTTGTGCCCCATCTCGTGCAGCGCAGCGATGACGGCGGCGGCGTCTTCTACGGTGTTCTGCTTGTAAACGCTGCGAATTTGCCGGATTTGAGCATGGGTGGGGTTGATAGCTTGCAGCCGTTGGGCGTATATCTCTTCCAGGTCCAGCTCGCCATCCATTGCCAGGTTGGTGAGTCGTTCGATTTCGGCTTGCTTTCCGGTTGATTCGGCTAATACGTCAATGCCTTCAACGGCCGTTAACGTTGAATCGCAGTCAAAAAATACATGCTCGTAATGGGGCCAGCGCATAATCCGTCCAGTGGTTTGGTAAAACGGGAAAGTAATTTAGCTATGGATGATAGTTTACCAGAACAGAGCCGGTCGGCGAACCGGTTTTGTTAAATGTTAATTGTTGAAGGTTAGGTGAAAACGGCCGTTCCCCGCCACACAGCCGCTCGCATTCGGCGAATAGCCCCATTGTTGACCGGCCAAATCGCTCAACTTGCCGCCCGCTTCGCTGATGATGACGCTGGCCGCTGCTAAATCCCAGGGTTTCAGTTGGAAATTGACATAGCCGTCCACGCGCCCTACGCCGACCCAGGCCAGCGCTAACGCTGCCGAGCCAAAAGCCCGCACCGTGTTCACCTGATGAGCAAATTGATCCAGCACATCCAAGACCGACTGCCGTAAATCGGCGCTGCGACTCCAATCCAGCGCGATTACCGCGTCGCCCAATTCGTCGATTGAGCTAACATGAACCGGCTGCCCGTTGAGTGTGGCCCCTTGACCCAATGCCGCGCTAAACAATTCATCGCGCATCGGATCATAAATTGCACCGGCCAGAACCTCATTTTCTGCCGAAACGGCCGCAATTGAAATGCAAAACGTCGGAATCTCGCGGCTAAAATTGGTTGTCCCATCCACCGGGTCAATTACCCAAATCACGGGGCCATCCGTTGGCAAATCACTGTCGTCTTCCTCGGTCAAAAAGCCATGTGCGGGGAACTTTATCTGAATCGCGTCCGTAATTAACTTTTGCGCCGCAATATCGGTGTCGGTTACCACGTCGCGAAACCCCTTACTCTTGATTTCCTTCGGCTGGCTCCACTTTTGGCGAATGAGATTTCCTGCGGAAACGGCCGTTTCCCGCGCCAATTCCAACAAACCCATCAACTCAATATCAGTCTTCAAATGTACATCTCCTAAATCTGTTATGTTTCCCCAAAAAGAATGACCCCAAAGATATGCCCTCTGAGGCCATTCCAATAGCAGGCTTTCTTACTTACTCCTATTTACGGAGCCGTTTCTTCCAAAATCTTGTTCGCTTGCGCATCCAGAGCTGCCAAGGAATCAACCACATCTGCGCCGTCAAAGACGATGGCGATCATTGTTTCCTTAACAAGATCACGGACGTTATCATAACCGGCGACCGGCGCTTCTGCCTTACCATATTGCAGTAAGTCAAACGCTGTGCCGAAAGCAATGTTTTCTTTCATGTAACCGCTTAATTCAGTAGTAACACTGGCGCGAGCCGGGAAGTAATTGCTGGCTTCCACCCATTTGGCCTGGTTGTCTGTGGCTACCCAATGTTTCAGGAAGAGCCAGGATGCCAACTGCGTTTGCGGATCAGTTCGAACAATGCTGACACTAGGGCCATAAATATTTTGTACCGGAGCATCGCCTGTGAATGGAATCGGGGCTACTGTCCAATTAAAGTCGCCTATCACGCTGTTATGGATTGCGCTGGCATAATTGGGAAGGCTGGAAGAGGGGCTGGTGGTGAACAGAGTCTTACCATTGCTGAAGTCGGTTTGGTCGCCATTCGGCGCGGTGATTTGGATTACACACCCATCGACGTACAGTTTTTGCAAAAGCGTCATGGATTCGATAGCTTCAGGCGTGTTGTAAGTGAACTTGCCACTTTCTGGATTATAAATGTCACCGCCACGAGCAAAGACCCATGAAGCGAATGTTGAAGCGCCCGTGTAAACCTCCATGCCAATGGTGAAGGCTGATTCGTTCTTGCTGAAGGGTTGTTGGGCTGCCGCGCAAGCCATTGCGGCAAACGCTTCTGGGGTTTGGGGCAATGTGTCATAGCCTAATTCAGCAGCCCAATCGAGGTTGATAAATAACAATTCCATTGAACGACCCGCCGCCGGGAAGCCGAAAATTTGGCTGTCATGCTGTGGTAGACGGTCAGATTCAATGAATAACTGGAAAAGATCGGCCGTTTCCTCCTCGCTTAGACCATATACCGGGTGATTCATGTAAGGCTCGATATTGACCAGACCATTTGCATTTTGGTATGCGGCAGCTTGGCTTTGGTGGGCAACGACCAGCCCCGGTACGTCGCCTGTGGTTAGTCCGGCAATCATTTTATCATAAAGAATGCCAAAATTGCCGATGGGAAGGCATTCAATGGTGATGCCGTATACATTGTTGTCATTAAAGTCGTCGCAAATTGCATCCATTGCTTTCTTACGATCATTATCAGTGTAACGAGTCCAAAATGTCACTTGCGCGCCATTCAGGTCAATTTCATCGATCATGCCGTAAAGGTCGGGATCGTAATCGGTTTCAATTTCTTTGATAGCTTCTTCAATGGCTGGAGCAATTTCTTCTTCTGTTTTGGGGACTTCTTCTGATGCTGCTTCAATCACTGGAGTGGGTTCTTTCACTGGCGGGGGCGTTTCTTCGACAACTTGCTCTATATTTTCAGCGTCGCTGCAGCTAGATAGAGATACCGGGAACAGCATGGCAAACATAATCCATACAATAAACTTTCGGTTCATCATCTTATAAATTCTCATTCGATTTTGTGAAATTTTTATGATAGTTAAGACTATGACAGACGGCCGTTTATCAATGCTAACTGTTACCGGAAAGGTTAGCATCGGCCGTTTCCCGGAACATCTCTAACAATATCATTTTCTAAAAAGAATGGCCTCAAAGAGTTATCCCTCTGAGGCCATTCAATATTATTAAACCAGATGCCAACGACTAGGTGAAAACGGGAAAGTCATTGGAATTTAGAAACCAATGGGTCTCCCGTTTTCTCTACGTAAATCACAAAGAATTAGCGTATTTTTTTCAAAATACTTCTTGTGGTTTACTAATAACTAGCAACCAGCAACCAGCAACTAGCAATAAATTACGGCGCCGCATCGGCCAGAAGCGCGTTGGCTGCTTCATCTAGTTCTGCCAAAACGGTGGCGGCGTCTTCGCCCGCCAAAACGCGGCTAAATGCTGCGGAAGCCTCGTCGCGCACATTGTCATAACCGGCTACCGGCGGTTCTGTCTTGCCGTATTTCAGCAGGCCGAAAGCCGTTTCATAAGCCGGGTTTTCGCTGAAGTAATCGCCCAGACCGTCAGCAACGCTGGCGCGTACCGGGAAGTAGTTGCTGGCGCGCGCCCAACGGGCCTGAATCTCCGGGGAGGTGTAGTATTTCAGGAATAACCAGG
>JANTGY010000092.1 GCA_024762695.1 Anaerolineae bacterium | reverse complement strand
AATGACTGCTGCTGTAGGGCAAGATGTTATCTTGCCCGGACAAGTTAACAACTTGTCCTACATTTATAGAGGAGAAGATGGATTCCCGCCTGCGCGGAGATTGACGGCAAAATGGGACTACTGAAAAACCGTGTGATGAGAATTTGTGCAATTTTTTGATCATATTGCTATAGAGCCGAAAAGCTGACTGGCTGATGGGCTGAAATGCCAACCCGCTTACAATCCGATTTGCCATTGGGTGCATTTCAAATGAGTTGAGAAAAGTGCGTGTTTCGAGAATTGGAATTCCCGATACATCAACTGAGATGAAACACACCCTTTGCCAATCGCGCCGCTGAGTCGTCGGGCGTGCCAGGCGCGTTCTTCAGGCGGCATCCAGGCTCTTTCGGTCGTCAATGTCTCATAAAATCGGTCGCCGTCAAAGCGCGGCGTCACGTGCAGATGATAATGCCAGACATCTTGGCTTCCGGCCGGCTCGTTGTGCTGTCGCGTGGAAACGCCGTCGCAACCGTACACTTCTTTCATGGCAATGGCGATGATTTGGGCCGCTTCCTGAATGTCGGCGGCCAAGCGCGGCGGGAAGTCGTAGATATTTTCGAAGTGCTGGGTGGGAATGATGAGGATGTTGCCGGGATTGCGCGGCCATTGGTGGGAACTGACGACGGCCGTTACCAAGTCGCTCTGACAAACAATATCCGTGTAAACCGACTCGACATGTTCATTGCTAATACCTTGCGTCAAAAGGCAAAAAGGACAAACGTAATTGTGCGCTGCATGATTGTGCATGAAAAACCTCCGAGGTTCACTATAACGCAATCCGGTCTGCCAACATCAACGATAAACCGCCGATTGGGAAACGGCCGTTCACCAAAACCGATGAAACGCTGTCCGTATTGGCGTTTTGCGTTAAAATGCGGCGCTAATCATTTAGGTTGATTCGACAAGAGACACCACGCGGCATGGCCGCGCCAGCAAAACAGCGTGTCGCCGTTCGTAGTAAACCGCGAAATCCGCGGAGTGGCGCTCCGCCAAACCGTACTCCGCAGACTGCGCACCTAACTACAAACGGTTATTTATCGAGGAGGCAGTATGTCCTTTACCCAGCGAGTCGCCCACTTGCAACCAGAGGGCGCGTATGCGGTTTTGGCGCGCGCACAGGCGTTGGAGCGCGACGGCCGCGACATCATCCATCTGGAAATTGGCGAACCCGATTTTAACACCGGAGCGAATGTCAGCCTGGCCGGTATTCGGGCTATCAGCGAAGGGCGCACCCGCTACAATCCGCCGGCAGGCATTGTGGAACTGCGCGCCGCGCTGGCCGCCGACGCCGGTCAGCGGCGCGGCATGACCATTCGCCCGGAACAGGTGGTGGTCAGCCCCGGCGCCAAGCCCAACCTCTTCTTCCCCACGCTGGCCCTGGTTGAACCGGGCGACGAGGTCATTTATCCCGACCCCGGCTTCCCCACCTATGCAGCGATGATTGGCGTGGCTGGCGGCACGGCCGTTCCCGTCCCCCTACTTGAGGAAAACGATTTCTCCTTTGATTTGGCCGCATTCGATGCGTTGATCAATGAACGCACCAAACTCATCATCCTCAACTCGCCCGGCAACCCCACGGGCGGCATTATGCCTTTGGCCGATTTGGAACATATCGCCGCCGCCGCGCAAAAGTATGATTGCTGGGTGTTATCGGATGAGATTTACGGCCGTCTCGTGTATGACAGCCCCGCCACTCCCGGCGGCCATACCGCCCCCAGCATCGCCGCCCTGCCCGGCATGGCCGAACGTACCGTCATCATGGATGGCTTTTCCAAGACCTTCTCCATGACTGGCTGGCGATTGGGCTATGGCATCATGCCCGAAGCGCTGGCCGACCGGGTACAACTGCTGTTGACCCATTCTGTCGGCTGTACCGCTCACTTCACCCAATACGCCGGGCTGGAAGCGATAACCGGACCGCAGGATTGGGTAGATGAGATGGTCGCTGCCTATGAAGTGCGGCGCAATTTGTTGGTTGACGGCCTGAATGCCATTCCAGGCATAACCTGCCAGATGCCGCAGGGGGCGTTTTACGTCTTTCCCAACATCCAATCATTCGGCCGTTCGTCAGACGAGATAGCCAATCTTATTTTAGAGGCGGGCGTCGCCGTCTTGCCAGGTACATCGTTTGGGGCGCATGGCGAAGGTTATCTGCGCCTCGTCTACGCCAACTCATTGGAAAATATCGCGCGCGCGTTGGAGCGGATTGGCGAGTCAGCCAGTCAACTTGTCAGCTAATCAGCCCAGCAGGCTAGCGGAGAAGTCGAAATGGGGCGCAGATGAACGCTAATAACGCAGATTTGGGACTTAAACACATCAGAAATCCGCGTCCAACCATTCTTTCTCCGACAAGTTGCTAGAGAGCTAATAACTGAGACGCTGAAACGCTGAATTGCTACTCATGAAAAAAGAAAAACTCCCCGCCGGATTTACGCTCCGGCATACCTTGAAAGCCAATAATCGCGCCATCACCCGCATGGCCTGGTCGCCAGACGGCCGTACTCTGGCCGCCGCTTCGTATGATCAAACCGTTCGTTTATGGGACACAGAAAGCGGCAAACAGAAACGCGAATTGTTCGGTTACAGCGGCTCGGTATTCACCGTCGCCATCACGCCCGACGGCCGTTCCCTCCTCTCGGCCTCTAAAAACAGCCTCAAAATTTGGGATTTGACGACCGAATCCCGCCCGCGCACCCTGCGCGGGCATACCGACTACATCTACGCCGTCGCCGCCATGCCCGACGGCCGTCATGCTATTTCTGGCGCTTACGACAAAACATTAAAGGTGTGGGACTTAGACGCCGATACCGTTCAGGCCACGCTAGCTGGTCACAACGGCCGTATCGCTGCGCTTACAGTCACGCCCGACGGCCGTTACGCCATCTCCGGAGCGGGCGATGGCTGCATAAAGCTGTGGGATTGGGCGGCGGGCGAACTGGCCCACACGCTGGCCGAGCGTCAGGCCGAGATATTGTCGTTGGTTGTGTCCCCCGACGGCCGTTGGCTGGCCTCAGCCGATTATGATGGCGTGGTTGGCGTATGGGATATCGCCTCATACGAACCGATTATCGAACTGACGGCCCATCAAAAACCGGTGTCAGCCGTTTCATTTGCGGCCGACGGCCGTTACCTGGCCTCCAAATCAGCCGATGGCAGCGTGAGGCTGTGGAATACTGCCAATTGGGAAACGGCCGTCATCCTGGCCGAACCCCATTCCACCTACGCCTTCGCTGGTCTGGCCTTCCACCCCAATCAGACCACACTAGCCACATTAGGCGACCAAGACAAGGTCATCCGTATTTGGGATATTGACTGGGCGCGGTAAAATGGTGCACGAACAGCCCGCTCTTACCAGACAATTTATTTGCGACGCCCCATTGAAGCCTTCTGCCTTCTATCTTTATTTCTGATATACTGCATTGCGCTCCTCATTGGGCGCAACCAATACCGCTATGGCGTGTTTCTTTAGGTAACATGCCAACAGCAAAATAAGGGAAGATAGTCAACGTCTGGCATGGAAGAATCAGAGTTAATCGCACGCGCCAAAATAGATAAAGAAGCCTTCGGGCAGCTTTACGAGCGCTACGTAGGCAAAATTTACAACTACGTCTATTACCGCACCGGCAATGTCGCCGATGCGGAAGATTTGACGGCCCGCGTATTCATTCGCGCGATGCAGCACATTGGCAGGTACGATGATCGCGGCGTTCCTTTCTCGGCCTGGTTGTATCGCATCGCCCATAATCTGGTCGCCAATTGGCACCGGGATCGAAGCCGTCGCAAAATTATTTCGCTTGACGATGTTTCTCAATGGCGTATAAACGAAGCCGGGCCAGAATCGTTGACGCAGCTGCTGGAAGACCGGGACGCTTTATTAGCAACGATTCGCCGTCTTCCGGCCGACCGTCAGGAACTGCTCATCTTAAAATACGTTGAGCGTTTGCCCAACAAGGAGATTGGGGACATTATGGGACGCAGCGAGGGAGCGATTAAATCGCTTTATCATCGTACATTGTTGTCGCTGCGCGAGGAAATACAGAGCAAACAAGACCCGCAGCCAGCAGGGAAACGCAGCCTTTTTCGGCGCGGTTGGCGCGACGGGTAATTTTTTAGAGAAGACACCACGCCGCTGCGCGGCGCCATCAAATGAACGAAAACGGGACACATCTCTTAATCTGTGTTCATCCGTGTTAATCCGTGTCCCATTTTCAGAGGAGAGAATTTATGTCGAAAGTTGCCGTTGTTGTTGATAGCACTGCTTTTATTCCGCCAGAATTGGTCAAAAAATATAATTTGCATGTCATTCCCCAGATTTTGAACTGGGAAGGACAAAGTTATAAAGACGATGTGGATATTACCCCGGATGTGTTTTATACCCGGCTAAAGACGGCAAAGGAAATGCCAACTACGTCACAGCCATCGGCGGGCGAGTTTTTTGAGTTTTTTACAGAAGTATCGAAAACGGCCGATTCCATTGTCGCCGTTCTTCTGTCCGAATATCTGAGCGGTACGCTGGCCTCAGCGCGGGCAGCGGTGGATATGATGCCTGATTTCCCTATCGAGATTGTAGATACGCGCTCGACGGCGATGGGGCTGGGTTTTATGGCTTTGGCAGCGGCGCGCGCCATTGAGAGTGGGGCCGATTACAAGGCAGCGGCCGAAGCGGCCCGCGATTTCAAAGATAATATGCGGGTTGTTTTTGTGGTGGATACGCTGGAGTTCTTGCATCGGGGCGGCCGGATTGGCGGAGCCAAACGGTTGTTCGGGTCGATGCTATCCATCAAGCCGGTGCTGCACCTGGAAGACGGCCGTATCCAGCCATTAGCCTCGGTACGCACCAAACGTAAAGCCATCAAACACGTTCTAGATCTGGTCGAATCAGAGATGGAAGGCAAGTCCAACATCCACGCCGCCATTATGCACGCGCTGGCCCCGGAAGAGAGCCAAATGATGTTTGACGAAGTGAAGCGGCGGCTGAACCCGGTAGAGATGTACAACACTGAATTAAGCCCCATCGTCGGCGCCCATGTCGGGCCAGGCACAGTGGGCGTGATTTATTATGCGGAATCGTAAGAAAATGAGATAGAGGTAGAAAACTACTCTATCTCCCCCTTGTTATGAAGAAACGGCAAATAATTGAGACGTTGGCTGACCATGCCGAGGCTCTGAACCAAACTGATGGCAATCTCGGTCTGGATGCAGAGAACTGGCTGTCGGCTTATGGGCCGGCAGAAAGATCGCTATCTTTCCTAACGCTGCTGCAATTGGCACAGGCGGTAAAGCGAGCGTTAATACCGATTGATCCTTCACCGTTTTTTCTGTCTCAATTGGCATCCCAATTGGCGCAAAATGATGGGGTAATGGTTAAAAAACGGCCGTTTCCCCGTCAATTCTTGCTCCCTCTCATTGCTGGTCTGGTCGGCCTGGGGCTGCTCGTCTTTCGTCTTCTTACGGGGCGGTCGCGCGCAGCGACAACGGCCGTTTAATCATCCCCCTCCACACACAACTTATCCACAAAAGCACAAAGGGCTGTCGATCATGAAAAATCCCTTCAATCTAAAAGGGTTAACTTTACTCATTGACAGAGATAATGCGTTTGAATAATTGAGATACGAGCGTGTTTGCTATTCAACTTGACATATGTTACCATATGCACGAGTAAGAGGTTTACATATTGTTGGAAAATGCCATAAGTTCCCAAGAGTCGTATAGTTTATTTTCATGCCCTACCCGCTGTGGCATACTTTATTTTTGACGCTTATGACGAATGAATATTCCGATAGCAAAATCACATAAGGGGATGGAACGATGAATCGTCGTACAATCCTTATCATAATTCTGGCGATTAGTTTTATTGCATTAGCCGTTGTTGGTTACATATTGATCGCTTCGCAAGATTCGACGCCGGTTGATCCTGATGACGGCGCGGCCATTTCTGAAACCCCATCTCCTGATGGTGAGGGCACGGATGGAGCGCCGCCACCGGACACGACTGAAATTGAAGTTACATTGGCTCCAACCAATCGCGTCGTCGTCTCCTGGCAAACTGTGCAACGAGGCTATCAGTTCACTGAAGATGTCCTGAAGTACGATGAGCGGCAAGAAGATGACATTAATAGCAATATGTTCACCAATATCGAAGATGTGGTGGGCCTTTATGCGCGCACCGACATCTTCCAGGGCGAAACCTTAACCAAAGACGATTTGGTAAGCGATCCCACCCTCATTGGCGATAATTACGGCCCCTCCTCGCTTATTCCACCGGGATTTGTGGCGATGGCGGTGCCCATGGATCGCCTTTCCAGCGTTGCCTATGCGTTAGATGAAGGCGATTACATTGATATTATGCTCTCCTTCGTCTTTTACAAGGTGGATCCGCAATTCCAGACCTTATTATCTAACAGCGCGACCTTCCCCATTGAAGTTGTGCAAGAAGCAGCTGAAGGCGAGGAAGCGAAAACGATTACCAGTTTCCTGGTTGTCGATCCGCTGGGACGATTTGAAGAACTGCCCAATGGCGATTTAGCGCACATTACCCCCAATGGCGACGGCCGTCCTGTCCCTGTGTCCATGATCTTACAAAACGCCAAAGTAGTTCAGGTTGGCGAATGGCAGCCGACGCCCCCAGTACAGGCAGCTACGCCTACTCCAGAACCGGTTGAAGACCCCAATGCCCAACCAACGCCCGATACCGGCGTTCCTGTTATCCAAGCTACGCCGACTTTGTCAGCGCCAACTGTTTTACTCATTGCTTTGTCGCCCCAACAGCAGCTTTTCCTTAAATATGCTATTGAATCTGGCGCTAACATCGATTTTGCCATGCGCGGCGTCAACGACGGGCAGCTATACTCTGTTGAGAACATCTCATTGGAATACCTTTTGCAGCGCTTTAGCATTGAGCCGCCGCCGCCAATTGAGTACACATTAGGCGTAAACGTGACGGCTACCCCGCCCGCTGAAGACGGCGGCGGCGCAGCCGAGCCTGTTCCTGAGGGCGGCGGGTAGCTAACCAAAGACCGCCGATCTGACATCTTAACAGGTTGCAGATAACCCGCGCAGGGTTGTGGTTGTAAAGAATAAGGAACTGATTATGCGTTCAAGAACATTTATCCTCTTGATCCTGGTGCTGCTCGTACTCGCAGCGGCCGTTGTGTTTTTCGTTGTGTTAGATCCATTCAACCTTTTTGGCGGCGCCACAACAGACACAGTAACGCCAGTAGTAGACGTTGTTACAGAAACAGGCGAGCCGAGTATGCCCCAGCCGACAGCAACCCCTGCTGTATTCCCCGTCACCATTTATGTTGCTAAAACCGATTTGCCCGCTGGCACACAAATCCGCACCGACTTGCTAGAGACTGAAGAACGGCCGAACACCAATGTTGCCTTAGTCGGCGGCTATGCTTTTTTTGAAGAAGAGATTGAAGAACTTGTGGGGCAATATGCCAAAGTAGACATCGTTAAAGGCCAGGCGATCTTGGGCGGGATGATCACCCCCAATCCCACCGACTTGTCATCATTCGGCTCAGATTTAGCCCTTTACATTGAGGAAGGCGAAGTTGCCGTTGCCTTCCCCATCGACAAGATGAACGCGGCAGCATATGCGATACGTCCGGGCGACTATGTGGATGTGTTCATGTCGCTCAACCTGGTTGATTTGGATGAGGAATTCAACACTATTTTGCCGAACACTAGCGCTTTGGTTGATCAGGATGCCTTATTAGAAGGCTCCTCATTCTTGTTGGACGAGGCGTTGCAGGGCCGGTTAGAATGGATTCCTGAGCTTGGGCAAACGGCCGAAATAAGACCACGCACTTCCGCTGGGCCAAATGGCGAAGAACCCGGCGTGCAAATTCCCCGGCGTGCCACCCAATTAACAATCCAACAAGCGCGCGTTTTGTGGATGGGCACATGGCGTCCGCAAACCCAGAATGGCCTGGATGAGCCATTGGTCGCCGTAGACGGGAATACCGCAGCGCCAACGCCGACTCCAGCGCCGGAGCGGTTTGAGGATCAGCCGGATCTAGCTATTTTGAGTATGCCATCACAAGACGCGTTGCTGCTTAAGTGGGCGTCCGAAGCGGGACTGGAGATTGACTTGGTTTTGCGTGCGCAAGGCGATTCGACTGTTTTTGTGACGACTAGCGTTTCCCTGCCACAAATTGTAGAACAGGGCGGGTTGACAATTCCTGAGATTGGCCTTTTCGGTTTGGAACCGGCCATTAATGATGTGGAGCCGCCTTCGGTGCCGCTAAGACCGCCGAATAATTAGGTAAACCGCGAAAAGAATTTTGGCAAAAAAGCGCAGCTCTTTTTGCAGCTTACTCAGGCAAAACGGGAGAATCATCGTTTGCCTAATTCAAGAGGCTTTTCCGTTTTCACCTAACGGCCGTATTCATTAACAATTATATGAAGTCCCTGGCATTTTGGCTGGGGACTTTTCGTTGGAGGGTACGTTGACCGCAGAAATTCCCGAAAATTATGATCCTTCGCATTATGATCGCCCTTCAGTCACCGTAGATGTAGTCATTTTCTCTTTGGTAGACGATGATTTGAAGGTCTTACTAATTAAACGCAAATTCGCCCCATTTGCCGGCATGTGGGCCATCCCTGGCGGGTTTGTGCGCATTGACGAATCGCTGGAGACGGCCGCAGCGCGCGAATTAGCCGAAGAAACTGGCGTTACCGATGTGTACATGGAGCAGTTATATACCTTTGGTACGCCAGGCCGCGACCCACGCACGCGGGTGATCACCATCGCTTATTTTGCGCTTGTTCCTTACGACGCTGTCCGCCACCAACCCGGCGATGACGCGGCCGAGACAAGCTGGTTTTCCATGTTTGATTTGCCCGCGCTGGCCTTTGACCACCGCGAGATCTTAGCGTATGCGTTGACTCGCCTGCGCTATAAATTGGAGTATACGGCCGTTGGCTTCCAACTTTTGCCCGACATTTTTACGCTTTCCGAATTGCAGCGGGCTTACGAAACTATCTTGAGCGAGAAATTAGACAAACGTAACTTTAGGCGCAAGATTTTGGCGGCGGAGGTATTGGAAGAGACGGGGAAGAAAAAACGAGATGGCGAAGGACGTCCAGCCAAACTGTACGCTTACCGGGCTGATGCGGTTGCCGAGGTCAAAACACGGCGCCTATTCCCCTAACACAGAGTCATTGGCAAGCGGCGACACCCATAACGATTTTGTCAATTCCACGCCTAAAACAATCTCGTCTTTTCCCACTTGTAAACGCATAGGACCGTTGAATGGCGCACGTCCCACAATCTCGAATGCCGCGCCAGGAACCAGACCCAGCGTGGCAAAGTATTTGAGACGTTCCGGTTCATTGGTACGTACGCGGCTAACAACCCCCCTATAACCTACATTTAGATTTACAATGCCAATGTCGTCAATAGTGGGCATCTGGCCGTCACTGTTGGGAATCGGTTCGCCATGCGGGCAGCGCGCTGGGAAGCCGGTCATTTCTGCCATCCGTTGGGCGACGGCATCTGTGAGGCCCTTGCCTAACTCATCGGCATGTTCATGGGTTTCATCCCAGCTAAATCCCATGACCTCAACCAGAAAAACTTCCATTGTGCGATGACGACGAATTTCTTTGAGCGCTTCTTTACGGCCGCGTTCAGTTAATTCAACGCCTTGATAGGGCACATGCTTAACAAAACCAGCGCTCTTAAGCCGTTTAAGCATACGCGGCACGGCGGGCGCCGAGACATTTAGCCGCTCGGCCAAATTCGTCGTGCTGACTGTGGGCGTATCTTCCTGGAGCCGATAGATTTCGGCCAGATATTCGCGCATGGCGGCGCTTGGAGACATGGGGTAATCCTAAAATGTTGAATACCGAAGGTTGAGTCTTCCGAAAAAAGGATAATTTCACCGCAAAGACGCGGTGAACGCGGAGATTTTTCTCTGGTAACTTCTAAAACTCTGCGTCCTTTGCGCCTTTGCGGTTAGTTTTTTCGGTGAAGTCAAGGTTGAATGATGAATTGTCTTCGGCCATGTTATCTGATCATGACCGATTTTGCCAAAGGACTAAGCTCCAGCTTAAATTTGGGCTTCTAATTCTTCAATTGTACGTTCAACCAGTTCAACTAGTTCGGTCAGCATCGCCGTATCAAAGCGGAATTCAGCGCCGGCGGCAGCAAATAATTCGGGCAGCGTTTTTGTTCCGCCGAGAGCCAACGCCTGACGGTACGCTTCTATTGCGCCAGCCCGATCGGTTAAGCTGTTACGCCACACTTGCAACGCCCCTACTTGAGCCATGCCATATTCGATGTAATAGAATGGCGAGCTAAAAATATGGGGCTTACGATGCCAGCCGGTCATGCGGGCGTCTTCAAAACCGCTCCAATCGACGCCAGACATAAAGCGATCCCACAGGGCGTCCCATGTTGCATCGCAGTTAGCGGCGTTCAGCGCGGCTTCGGGGTTAGTGTAGACCCAATGTTGAAAAGCATCAACGACAGCCATGTAGGGCAAGAACAGGATTAGCCCTTCCAGGTGTTCAATACGCGCGCGCGCCGATTCTGAGGCGGTGTAAAACCCGCCGTTCTCTTTGGTGAGATAGGGCGCAGCCAGCATTTCCATGGACATCGAGGCAACTTCAGCAAATTCCATCGGATAGTCGGTTTGCCAAATAAGGGGGAGTTCGGCTGTCTCGAAGACGTGGAAGGCATGACCGGCTTCATGAAGTAGGGTTTGTACATTGTCGTGGATGCCAACGCCGTTCATGAAGATAAACGGCCGTTTCCTGACATGCAGCGTGGTGCAATACCCACCCAAGGCTTTGCCCGGACGGGTCTCTAAATCGAGCAGTTCTTCTTCGGCCATTGTGGCAAAATAACGGCCTAATTCCGGATCAACACTGTTCAAGATATTTAGAGAGCCTTGAATCAATTCCGCTTGCCCTTCATATGGTTTAAGCGGCGGGGTATTGCTAGTATCAACATCTACATCCCAGGGACGCAGGACTTCCAGCTTCAAAGCTTTCCGTTTCTTTTCATAGATGCGGCGGGCGGCGGGGGTTACGGCCGTTTCAATTGCCTCATGAAAAGTAAAACAATCTTCCGGTGTGTACGCAAAGCGGCCCCGGTCGCGGAAAGCATAGGCGCGATAATCGGGCAGATTGGCATTGTCGCTCATCTGGCAGCGCATACCCAACATATCCATGTACAGCTTATTCAGTGTTTCACGGCTGCCCAACCATAAATCCATCATTGTTTTCCAGGCGCGCTCGCGCACCGTGCGATCAGGGTCTTTTAGATAAAGGCCTAACTGAACAAGGTTTTTTTCTTCTCCGTCCCACTCAGTTTTCAGGCCGCCGGTTTCTTTGTCATATTCGTTATCCAGCTTGGCCAGTTCTGTTTGCAAAGGGACATTTTCTTTGCGGAATAAATCGGCTTCATTTCGCATATTACGAAGTGGCAGAACCATATCGTCGTCTTGAACATCAAGCGTTAGCAGCCGTTCTTTCAATGCTTGATCAGCTACGCGGGCTTTAGGCGCAACCTCGTTGACATAATCAAGGAAGGCTTGCTCCTTTTCTGTATCAGTTGTATCCAATGACTTTTTAACATAAATCATGGCTCCCGATTCCCAAACCAATTCACTCAGTTTAGACCAATCAGTTAACCACTGGCGCGTATTAACTTCATTCAGGTCACGTTGTTGCAATTCGGTGTAATAAGGTTCGAATGTTTCCCAGCGCCGCGGGTCAATGGCATCGATGGTTGTGGGAAGAGTAGAAAATAGCATGACTTACTCCTATTTAGAATCGTTCTATGCGTCAGCTCAGGTAAACCACAAAAGTATTCTGATAAAAAAATGCTCATTCGTTGTGGTTTACTCAGGGAAAACGGGAGAACCAATGTTTTCCTCATTCAAATGACTATCCCATTTAAACCTAAAACAAAAAAGTCCTTGCAGTGAGGCAAGGACTTTGTATCATGTTCCCAAGGCGACGACCGGATTCGAACCGGTGATAAAGGTTTTGCAGACCTCTGCCTTACCACTTGGCTACGTCGCCATAAACAAGAGCGGCAGGCTATTTGCCTGCCGATTCCTGAGAGAGCGGGCGAAGAGATTCGAACTCTCGACCTTCTCCTTGGCAAGGAGACGTTCTACCACTGAACTACACCCGCATAAACTATGACTAACGTCAATTAATTAAAGAACCAGTGCCAGGACCCAGACTCGAACTGGGGACACCTGCATTTTCAGTGCAGTGCTCTACCAACTGAGCTATCCCGGCGAAGGAGCAGGCGTCCTTCAAA
>JANTGY010000091.1 GCA_024762695.1 Anaerolineae bacterium | reverse complement strand
TTGATGGGGACGCCTGCGTCCACGGCCATCACCAGCTTGGTGACGGTGACTTGCCCGGTCTCGGTATCTACCTCTACTTCGGCAAACTGCCCGGCAAAGGGGGGCGGGGAATCGAGGCTGACGTAGCTGGCGGAGGCCATCAACTGACGCTGGTCTTCTTGATGCAGGCTGTGGAGAGCCACTTCGGCGAGGGTGACACTGCGTCCGTCGAGGGAAACGGCCGTTTTCTTCTCCAGCTTTATCCCATCCCAACTGTCCAGTTCCAGCATCAGGGCGGCACGCTCTTTGATTTGTTCGGCAATTTGTTCGGATGCGCGTTTTACGGCCGTGCCCGAAATATACGTCGTCGAGCTGGCATAAGCCCCCGTATCAAAAGGCGTAAAGTCCGTGTCGCTGGAGTAAATGATAATTTCATCCAGCGTCACGCCCAGCACCTCGGCCGCCATCTGCGCCAACACCGTATCCGACCCCGTGCCTAAATCCGTGGCGCCCACCATCAGGTTAAACGAGCCGTCGTCATTGATTTTGATGGTCGCCGCGCCCATGTCCAGCCCCGGAATGGCCGTGCCGTGCATACACATCGCTGCGCCCAGCCCGCGCCGGACGTGGGGTTTGCCGGGGACTTCGTGCCAACCCGGTGTAAATTTGCGGTTCCAGTCGATGGCCGCCATCCCCTGCTCAAAACATTCGTTAAGACCGCACGATTGAATAATAGGCACATCGACAACCGTCTCTTTTTCGCCTTCGCCTAGATGGGGGGCGATGGGCATGGGATCGCCTGCCTGCACCCAGTTTTTGCGTCGGAATTCGATGGGATCCATTCCCAATGACTGGGCGATTTCGTCCATGTGGCTTTCCAGGCCAAAATTGGCCTGTGGGCCGCCATACCCGCGATAGGCGCCGGGAACGGGCGTGTTGGTATAGGCGACAATGCAGTCAAATTCTCGGTTGGGGCAGTTGTAGCTGCTGAGGCCGCGCAAACCAGTGACGGTTTGCACAGTGAGGCCATGCGTGCCGTAGGCGCCAGTGCTGGCAACAACTTTAAACTGCTGGCTGTGCAATGTTCCATCGGCCATGACGCCTGTTTTCCAGGTAATGGATTGGGGATGGCGGGTGCGGCTGCTGCGGAACTCCTCGCTGCGATTCAATTCTAATCGAACCGGACGGCCAGTTTTGATGGTGAGATGGGCGACGATGTCTTCAAGCAGCATCTCCTGCTTGACGCCAAAGCCGCCGCCAATGCGCGGCTTGATGACGCGGATGCGGCTAACGGGCAGTCCCAGCAGCGGGGCCAACATGCGGCGCGCGTGGAACGGCACCTGGGTGCTGCTGCGAATCACCATGCGTTCGTCGCTGTCCCACCAACTGATGGCGATATGTGGCTCAATGGGCGTGGCATGGACTTGATGAACGTAATAATGGCGCTCAAAAACGTGGTCGGCTTCAGCAAACCCTTTTTGCACGTCGCCCACTTCAGCTTCGATGTGAGTAACGATATTGCGGCTGGCGTCGTGGATGTCGTCGCGGTCATCTTCATCGTGGATAACGGGAGCGCCCGGTTTGATGGCTTCGTTCTCATCGAAGACGGCCGGCAGGAGTTCATAATCAACTTTGATCAGCTTGATGGCTTCTTCGGCAATCTCGAGTGTGTCGGCGGCAACGGCGGCAACGCGGTCGCCCACGTAGCGCACTTTGGTATCAAAGCTGACCTGATCCAGCGGCGGCGGGTTGGGGTAGCTTTGCCCGCCAGAAGCATATTTAACGCGCTCGATGTTTTTGTAATGGATGACGGCGTGGACGCCGGGCAGCGCCAGGGCTTCGCTGTCGTCAATGTCTAAAATGTTGGCGTGGGCGTGGGGGCTGGTGAGTAGTTTGGCGTACAACATGCCGCGCATCTCGATGTCATCGACGAAAGCGGGGTTGCCTTTTGCCAGTTTGACGGCGTCTACTTTGGTTTCTGGTTTGCCAACAACGGCCGTTTCCGGCACACCCGTTGAAACTAAAATATCTGTTTGGGGCTTAGTCTGAGTCTGGGTCATACCAGAGCCGCCGCTAAATTCCGGGGTGTCATCGTCAGACGGCATCTCATCCACAAAATAGGTAGCGTCTACGATTTCAGGGCCTTCATAGGGTGGCACATCCTCGCCGCGCAGGTAGGCGGCGGCGCGCAGAACAGCTTCGACGGGCTTAATGTAGCCCGTTTCGCGGCACAAAATGCCGGAGAGGGCTTCGCGTACATCGGCTTCGGTGGGGTTGGGGTTGCCGGCTAGCAGCGCTTTAGCAGCCAGAATCATGGCGGGCGTGGAGTAGCCCGATTGGATGGCGCCGGTCTCGATGAACGCTTGCTGGATGGGATGAATGTCGCCGACGCCGCTGGACAGCCCTTCGACGGTCTCGATTTGGTGGCCGATGGCTTGCCCAACGAGCATGGTGTCGCTGTTGACAAGTTTGCCATCGAGCAAAATGGCTGCCGCGCCGGTGACGCCGTCGTCGGAGCCGTAGCGAACGCTGAAAAAGCCAGCGCTGCGCAGCGCTTTCATGAGGGGGTCTGTGGGGTGGGCGATGATGGGTTGGGAACGGCCGTTAATGTGCAAAGAAATGTCCATAGCTTTCTCCTGTAAATGGAACGCAGATAAACACAGAAATAGTGAAGTTCAATAACGATAAAAATAGTAAAAATAGTAATCGTCTTATTTGGAAACAGAGCCGAGGCCGTTAGTGTGCCCCAGGATGTCTATTAAGAATCCAGTCACAGCGCCATGATCCCACGATCCAATTTCTAAGCGTTTAAGGAAATAGTTTGCCGCTAATGGCTTCGTACCTGATAATGGCGCATTTGTCAGGGATTCTAGTGTAAGAATTAGGGGGCGTCAAAGCTAAACAGGGGGGCGTATGAACGACCGTTTCCCCGCCTGACTCATCTTTTACTCATCTAAATGGGTAGATTGGCAATGAAAACGGCCGTGTTATTTTCACCTGATTAGCTTGTCTGCCACCAGGATGCCCGACAAGCGTCACCCAGATTGCCTCTGATAGGCTAATTCGGGTCTGGTTTGTGAAAAGAGCGTGAATAGAGACGCCGGCAAGAGTACATTAGACCTATTGTGATCAATCTACATGTCGCCGCACAATAGACCCCGGGCAGGCGTGTGAACCTTCCTTGCTGCTGAAGTGCGTCTCGAACACCATAACTTCACACGCCGTCGATAAAAAATAGCGCTTTAGTTTTCACTTTACTCATCAATATCATCATTTATTCGCGTAATTGTTTACGCATTCATTCTTGCCGTACGCGCAGCAGGCGACTGACTTTAAATTGTCAGAAGGAGAATTCATTATGAAGTCTGACCGAAAACAATTAACAATGACGAAGCATTTATTATTGTACGGACTGCTCATCACATCCTTATTTCTTATTACGTCATGGGTAACTTACGCGCAATCATCGCCAGAGTTTGACAATGGAGGAGAGACGGCCGTAGGAACGGCCGTAGGAACGGCCGTAGACTGGTCAACAAGCTGGTCAATGGCCGGAGCCAACCCGGAACGCACCTCCTGGACGGCCGAAGAAATACGCGGCAGCTTAGACCCAGTCTGGTACAAACCCTTCCAGCCATATATCTCCCAGAAAGTCCAAATCATCGCCGCCAACAACCTGCTCTACATCGCCACCGCCAGCGGTCTGTACGCCCTCAACGCCGCCGATGGCGCAACCCAATGGGTCTATCCCACCGAACTCCCCATTGGACACTCTCCTACCATCTACAACGGCGTTGCCTACGCCGGCAGCTTCGACCATAAAATCCACGCCATTGACGCCATTACCGGAGCCGGCCTTTGGACATTTGAAGCCGGAGCAGGTTTCCATACCAGCCCCTTGATTGCCGAAGGCAAATTGTTCGCGGGCAGCCGCGACGGCTACTTCTACGCCATTCATATCGAAGGGCCAGATACCGGCCAACTGGCCTGGAAATACAAGACCGGCGGACCAATTTTATATTCGGCCGCCTACAAAGACGGCGACGTTTTCTTCGCCTCCAACGACAGCCGCGCTTATGCTCTCGATGCCGCGACCGGCGGTTTGGTCTGGCAATCTGCCAAACTGCCAGGAGCCGGATTCAACTCCTATTGGCCCGTTGTGTACCAAGATCGTGTCATTTTTACTGGCAGCAACAACTATCGCTTTGGTTCCGACCCCGGCATTGGCAGTTTAGCTTCCAACGAACGGGATGACATTTATGGCAGCGATCCTGGCGGCACGCCGATAGGCCCAGTCGGGACCGGCGCCGGTGATTGGGCGGTTGGAACCCCTACGATAGATGCAACAACCGCCTTAGATTATTTTGCGGCCAAACCCTGGCGGCGCACCGTCTTTGTGCTCGATCGGTTTACCGGGGCAGAAAGAGAAACAGCGCCCGTGTTATGGGCCGGTAACGATGGCTCCGGAACCCGTTACCCCCCCGTCATCGGCGCTGACGGCGTGCTGTACCAGCAGAACAGCTACATGGCCGACGACTTTATCCCCGGCGGGCAAGTGTCTGGCTGGCAGCCTGGCAACAAATATATCACTGTCGCCTCCTCCGACTGGGGAGCCATAGACGAACCTCATGCGGCGGCGGCCGGCGGCAATGTGGTTTACTGGAATCTTTGCTGTGACCGTGAAGCTGGGGCCTTTGATGTGACACTGCCCAACACACTGGTTCTTGATCGCTGGAATTCTGGCGGCTCCATAACAGGCGCGATGGACAGAGACCGCGAATGGCGCTACTTCGTCTACGATCTAGACACGCTCGCCCCAGGCTATAACTTACGTTTTTACAACCCCAACGGCATTTTCTGGGACGCCCACAGTTCTTTTCGCGGCACAGCCAATGGCATCAGCGGCGTTTATGGCTTCCATGATGATGTAAACCCGCCCATTCCTTACCAGGGCAAAGTTTATATGCACCGCAGCAACGCCGTCATCGCTTTTGCCGATACCAATCAATCGCCCACAGCGCTGCCAACCGAGCCGATTGTCGCTGCGGAGCAAGCCGTCGTGACCCCGCCAAGTCGGAACGATATCCAAGCCCGCCTGGAAAGCGAAGTGCAGAAAATGCTCGACGCCGGTCATCTACGGCCAGGGTATATGAGTCATGGCATCTTTGATTTGGTCGGACGACATACCTGCGGCGATGATTTGGCCGATTATTGGAGTTCGCCAACAGAAACGATTGTGACGTTAATCAATGCCCTGCCCTACTTATCGCCGGCCATGCAGCAAGATGTTAAGACTTATATTCAAAATGAATTCAACGCTAATTTACCCTATGAGACAAATCATGTCGGCTGGCAAAATGGCGCCGCCCGCGAGATTTTTGACTTGCCGCCAGAGGTGACGGCCGATTTGGTAAACAATGGGGCTGAGAGCCAAAATTACACGTTTAAGAACAGCGGCGGGTGGAACAGCGAAGGAGTTTGGGGACGCAGCCCTTACGTTTTCTATGCGTTGTGGAAATACGCTGAGCTATTTGGCGGCGCGGCCAATATGTATGCCGAAATCGCCAATGATTTAACAACGGTGACAACGCAGCCATCAGATACGCTGCTGCTCAATATGCCGCATATCCATAATGCGTATATTGCCGGCTACTATGGTTTTCTGGAGTTGGAGAAGTTAGCCGGTCAGCCGGAATCTACAGCGATGAAAAATGAGTTAAATCGGTTGATTGCGCTGCGAACAAATAATTTCCGGGCTGAATCAGCATATGGCAGTATGGAATCGATGTGTAATGTGTTGAATGTCGCCAGCAATTTTATGTATCTTACGCCGGAATTGGCGGAACATTTGCGGGCTGATGCATTGGCTGACGTTACGGCCGTTATCGACGAATACAGCCTCACAGCCCCCCATTGGTTCATCACCTTTGCCACCGAAGGCTACGGCGAAAATCCCAAAACCAGTCTCTACGACGCGCATGGCATTTTCCTGGCGCGGGCCTGGATTTTGCAGGAAAGCAGCGACGGTTTAGCCCGTTTCCTGGACGTACCCGCTTTTGATCGCGGCGACCTTTTTTACATTGATAAATTAGTCGCCTTATTGGGCAATCCCGGATATGGCTTTACGATGACGCCAGAAAAAAGCACGCTGGTCATGGAGCCGGGGGAATTACAAACCAACCCCATTGAAATTACGCATGTCGGCGGATTTACTTCGACGGTAACATTAGAATACGGCGCCCCGTCGCCCTCCCTGGCAGTTGACCTTGATGTGCTTTCAGTGCCCGAACCTGGCGGTCAAACCATTTTGACTGTAGAAGATTTGCATACCTCTCCGCTGCCTACGGGCCTTTGGTTTACCATTCCCGTCACCGCTACGGCCGATACGCTCATACAAACGAGCAACATCAATGTGCTTGTCGGCGGTTCGCACACTTACCTGCCGCTTGTGGCCAAACAATAGGATTAGAGGAGATTGGGCTATGACAAAGATCGATTTTAGACAACCAAAGGTTTGGCTGATGAGTTTGTTTGGGATTTGGGGCCTGGCTATCGCCATAGGCCAAACGCCGCGCGTTTTACCGGCCGTCGGACAGGGCGCCGCCCCCGTTCCTATCGTCAATGCGCCGTACACAACGGCCGCCAGCGACAACATGCCCGTTCCAGAGCGGGCCATATTCTGGTTCGGCGAAGTTGGCCCGGTTAGCGACAATTACACCGATGTGCGCGTAATCTTTAACGACGAGCAGCTTTTTGTAACGCTGCATGTGTTTGACCGGCTTCTCTTCTACAAAAAAGACCCGGCAGCGGCAGAAATGCCCGATTGGGATGCGGCGACATTGTACTTAAACATGGATGGCGCCAGCGGGAGCGCGCCCAGTACAAATGCCCATAAATTAACGGCCCAGCTAAATTGGCATGAGTCGCGCGACGACGGCGCGTATCACGCTGCCTATCAAGGCAATGGATCAGGCTGGGCGGCGGCGACAACCGTGCTGGAGACAAGCGCCGGTTGGCAAGGGGTTAATTTGAACGACACGGCCGAGGATCGCGGCTGGAATGTGTCCTTCAAAATTCCGTTTAGCAGCCTGGGATTGACGGGAAAGCCAGCGGATGGCACGGTGTGGGGCATGGCGTTGGCGGTGCATGATCGGGACGACGCTGGCGGGTCGGTTATTGCTGATACAGTGTGGCCGGATGGGATGGACACGGCCGTTCCCGCCACCTGGAGCCAACTCCGCTTCGGATTGCCAACTTACGACCCGCCGCCAACAAATCTGGGCGGAACCGTTACGGTGCGGCACGGTCTAAATGGGGCCGTCGTTACCGATGGGCATGTAGGCGGCGATACGATTTGCGCCGAAGACATCCGTCCTGATTTTTGGGCTGAGTGGGGCAGTTTGAATTACGCCGCCGACGCGCCGCAAAAGCGGATGAACATCCAAAATCAATGGAATTTAGGCGATTGGCCCTGTTTTTCCAAATATTTTGCCACTTTTCCATTGGACGATGTACCGGCGAATGCGACCGTCATTTCGGCGACGTTGACGCTGGTTCAATTTGGCAATTCCAATCAGGGCGGGAGTTTTGATCCTGACCGGCTGCCACAGCCATCGTTGATTCAAATTTTGACAACGACGGAACCCTGGAATGAGGCGACCTTGACCTGGAATAATGCCCCCCAGGCGGTGGAGAATGTCAGCCGCGCCTGGGTTGACCCGCTGCCTGCTGGGCCGCCCTGGATTGAAGTTCCACGAGAGTGGGATGTGAGCGGGGCTGTGGCGGCGGCCTATGAGGCGGGCGAACCGCTGCGTTTGGCGGCCTATTCGGCGGATAATGCAATGCACAGCGGCAAGTATTTCCGCTCGTCGGATGCGGATGAGGCGGTACGGCCGTCTCTGGAAATTACGTGGGGCTACGATCAGGGGTTTGCGGCGGCCGTCTCGCCGATGGTGGCGCCAATCGAGTCGGGGGAAACGGCCGTATTCAAAGTAGACGTTCAGCCAACGGATGGTTCAATAACAGAAGTAAGCGTTGAAGTGGGCGATCCGGCTGATTTGTCTGTTACGCCGTTGACGCAAACGGTTTCGGGGCTGCCAGGTACGGCCGTTTTCTCAGTGACGGATTTACACGATCCCTCATTCACATCCAGCCTGTGGTATACGATTCCGATAACGATTACGGGGGGAACGGCCGTGCAAACGACCGAAGTGCGGGTTTTGTTGAACGGCAGCCAGGCATATTTGCCAATCGTGATACGAGAGAGCCAGTAAGACTTCTGGCGTCCTTTGTCTTACGTCATGACGTCCTGCGTCTTGCGTTATGCCAGTTTGATGGCAGCGACGCAAGACGCAGGACGCTTTGTATTTCCATTAACCTGCCAAAAACGCTTCCAAATTAGCTTTGCTAATGCGGTAGGCTCGGCCAATTTTACGCGCTTTCAAATCGCCCTCTTCAATAGCGGCGACCACATCCTCTTCGGCTACCTGGAGGATGGCGGCGGCCTGGGCCGGGGTCATCACATCAGGCATACCAGGCGCGGCAGCGGCCGGCGCTTGTTGGGGAACTGCCTGCTGCTGCGCTTGCTGCGGCTGCTGTTGCTGCTGCATGGATTGCATCGCGGCCATACCCATCGCGCCAAAACCAATTTCGCCCATGTTACCGCCTCCAGAGGGGTTTTCAGCCGCAGCCACAAAGGCGTCGGCCTGCTGTTTGGCAACGTAGCTGGTTCCGTAACCCATGTTGGTGACAACTTCCAATGATTTGGGATGAAGCGCCAAACGAATGTTGAAATCTACCAAGACCATGCCCACCGCGTCGAATTCTTCCTGAAGGAGGCCGACGAGCAGCTCGTTAAGGTCTTTGGAAAAGGATTGCAACTGGGCCGGGCCAAGATTCTTGGCAATCGCCAACTCGCTCAGTTTGTCCTGCATCATCACGCCCATCATGGGGTCGAGACGCTGTTTGATTTGCGCCAAACGCACGCTGTCGCGGAAGGCGTCCATGGCGTTGATGAAGCGCCAGGGGTCTTTGACTTTGACGACGTAGGTGCCATTGCCGACGATAGCGCTGGCCCCAGGGCCGCGCTGCGGGTGCTCGATGATGATGGGATTGGCTGTGCCCCATTTCATCGTCATGTCGGTGGTTTTGACAAAATACACGTCGGCGGTGAAGATATTTTTACCGCTGAAAGCGACGTTTTCGATTAAATCGGTGAGCCAAGGGATGTTTTTGGTGGTCAGGGTGTGGGTCCCGGGGGTGAAGGTTCCCAACGGTTCGCCGCCACGCACGAAGACGGCCGTTTCCCCAGGATTCACGATACATTGCGAGCCAAGCCGGATGTCGCCCAGACCGCCGCGCGGGAATTTTTGGACGATCTCGTCTCTGAGCCAGGTTTCTATTGCTACACGATCAAAAATGCGGGCCATAATTAGGTTCTCCTGTTGCCTGTAATCGGTATCCGGCGACCGGAAATTCGATTACTAATTACCAGTTACTACTCAACTCCTGTCAATACTTCATTGCGGGATGCGAAAGTCTCATTGGCTTCCTGCACGGCCGTTGTCAAATCCCGAATTCCGCCGCCAATATCCCCATCATCCATCGCTGCCTTTTCCAAAGCGGCCACGCTGGCGGCAATTTGGTCGGCATGATTCAGCATTCCTTCATCAAAGGCGTAAAGTTGGGCCAAATCCTCTTCCTTGACTTTTACGGCGTCGAAAAATCCGGCGTAACCTTGCGGCGCGTCCTTGATTTTGCCAATCAATCCCATCAAACGCGTATCGGCCCGGCCCAACGGTTCGGCAAAGTCCATTGCCTTAATGATGTCGCGGCTGAGTTCGTGATGGACGTTGCCCAATTGCAAACGGGTTTCTTCCAGGCGGGCCGAAATCGTCTCGCGCAGAAGTTGGTCGGCTTCGCGGCGGCGGCTGCGTTCCATATAACCATCTAACCCGGGGATTTTGCTCAACAACTTGCCTAATCCAGTGGATTCGCCGGTTATTTTTTCGTATAAATCAGATACGTAATCTTTCATCATTTACATTTCTCCTTGTGTCGGGATATAACTCATAAACCTTACAAAACAGGATCGTTTGTAGTTAGGTACACAGTCTTCGGAGTACCGTTAGGCCACGCCACTCCGTCGCTGAACTGCGCGACTACGTGGCTTACTACGAACTCATCTAATCCAAAAAATATTCTGTGCCGCAGTAAGGGCAGCGGATGACGCCTTTGCCAGCCAGTTCCAATTCGCCGCCACAATTTTCGCAACGCGTGAGTTGGCGCAGTTCGCTGGCCTGACGCGAGTATAGCATACCTTCATCCCAGTTGACATAGCCGGCGAAGAGGCCCATGCCCACGAGTTGATGCAGCATTTGTTCGACTTCTTCGCGGCTGGATTGCATTTCGATAACCAGATCGCTGATGGCTACCTGGCCGCGTGTTTTGACGATGTTGATGAGGTCGCGCTGTTTGTTGGCTGTAACGGCCGTTGCCGCTTCCTGCCCGCCCTTCCACAACATATAGCCGCCTACGCCAAGCTGGGGTAATACTAAAACAGCAATGCCGATAACCCAACCCAGCATCGCCGCTCCGCCCGACAAGCTGCCTTCATTGTAATAAACGCCCATCAAGGCGGTGATAATAATGCCGACGATAACGCCGCCAGCGAGTAAGATGATGCCAATTGTTCGTCCCATGCAATCTCCTCGTGTTTAAGGTTTGTAGTCAGGTACGCAGTCTGCGGAGTACCGTTGTTGTGTCGTATGACGCCACTCCGTCGCTAAACTGCGCGACTACGTGGCTTACTACGAACTTTAGCCAAATCCACGACTGCCGCCGCCGCCGCTGCTGAAGCCGCCGCCGCTAAAGCCGCCGCTGAAGCCGCCGCTTGAACTGCTGCTGCTGCTGGGCGGCGTACTTTTTAGAATGGTGTTGGTCGAGCTTAACATACGCGTCAGACCCTCGGACATGGACTCCAGACCGCCGGTTAAGCCGCCGGACATGCCTTCTAATGTGGGCGCCTGCATCCCGCCGCCACTGCTGGTTTTGCCCATTGGTCGCCGCCCGCTGTGGCCGCGATTGTAGCCGTAGTAAGGGTAGGGATGATACCAACCAGGGACGGGGGTAGTGGGAACGGCCGCAAATTTGCGAATCCAGGTACGTTCCAGACCAAAGGCGGTGGCGTAGGGCAGATATTTCTCGAAAATGTCGCCCGCTTCAGCTAAATCCTGGTATTGGTCTATGTTTTGCAGGTAATTTTTGAATGCTTCCCATTGCGCGGCGCTTTCGGCGCCGCGCTGGGTTTTGGCGGGCATGTAGCGGGAAACAACAAAGAAGGCGATGGCGGTGATGCCCAATGCAAATGAAGGGCAGACAACTGTTGCTATTTCGCTGCCAAGTAAGGTGGGGATGACGAAAAAGCTAACCGCCGCCCCAGCGACGACCAGGCCAGAAAAGCAGCCGTACTGGTTTCTTACTGTTTCTGGAGAATTGGGAACCAAGCCATCGTTGACCAATTCCTGGTAGAGCAGTTTGCGTAGTTTGGGCAGTTTGTCGGCGAATTTGTAGCGCAGGCTGGTTAGCGAGCGCTGCTCTCGGCCACGGAAAATGTCTTTGAGAAATTGGCGTTCAAACGGCCGTAAATCGTCATCCGGTTTCTGCGTGCGCGTGAAGAAATGGCTGCGCTCTTCCTCGGTGATGGTCATGTAGCCGCGTTGGGAGAGGTCGAGCAGGGCCGAGATGATGTCGCGCATATCCGCCTTTTCGTCTACCAGCGTGCCGACAACGGAAGGGGGCAAATCGTTAGGCGGTTCGGTGATGTAGTCGGGGACGACGATGCCCATTTCGGGATCACGGCCGCGCGCATACCAGAGCAGCAAAGCGGCTAATGGGCCGCCAACCAGGATAAGCAGGGCAATGACGGCGATGATCAGATTGATTACGTCGGCGTTTTGGGCGCGATTTTGCCAGGCGGGCGTGGGAATATCCAGAATGCCATGCGGGAATTGGACGCGCACTTCAAGCTCTTCGTTGCTCGCTATCGATTGGAGCAAGGTGTAGGTGATGTTACGGCCGTCATCGCTAACCCGAATTTGCACGCCGTTGGTCTCATTGCCGTCCAGATAGGCGGCGACAAGGTAATCATTGGTCCCCGTGTATTGCTGCGGCCGCACCCCTTCGGGCAAATGAATGGTGACGGTACTGGCTTCAATCCAGGAGGGATGATCGGCGGGAATCGCTTTCCAGTAAATCTGGTCGCCGTCCCCTTCCTCAAAGGAGCCGACTTGCACGCCGCCAACAACGGTGTAACTGAACTGGAAGGTTCGGCTGCCCACTGTCGGCTCAAAATACCAGTTGATGGT
>JANTGY010000090.1 GCA_024762695.1 Anaerolineae bacterium | reverse complement strand
TATCGGGAATTCCAATTCCCGATACATCATCTACAAGGAGGTGGCGAAAAACTAAAGACACTAACGGAATTCCAATTCCCGAAACACGCACTTTTCTTAACTCATCTGAAATGCACCCTCTGTCAAATTATTGGCCGTTGAGGACTGCTGCGATGTGGTCGGCCAACTTGTCGAACGCTTGTGCCCAACCGCCAGCTCCGCCTGAGTCTGCTGGCACACCGGCGTGGGTCATCACCATTTTTGTACGCCCGCCGAGATCTTCCAATAACACGGTGACCTCAGTCGTTTCGGGATGTCCCTCAGGCATCCCCATGGCCGATGGCGACATCACATTGCCATGTTCATCAGCCATGCTATCGGTGTAAACGAGACGCTCATTAGGGGCAACTTCACGATATTCGCCCGTGAACCACATTTTCATACTGCGGTCAGGCGTTTGCATTTCCATGCAAATCAGCCGCTTACCACCGACGCGCACATCCATGTTAGCGACGGGGATGCTCATGCCATTTGGCCCGTACCATTTTTTGAAATGTTCCGGGTCTGTCCACATTTGCCAGATGAGGTCTTGGGGGGCATCGAAAGTGCGTTCAATTACGACGGCATCATTAGAATTCGCGCTGTTACTCATTATTTTTCTCCTTGATATTGAGTTGATTAATATAGCTGCTCATACTGTCAAAGCGCTCCTCCCAAATATGGCGGTACTGCTCTGTCCAATTGGTAATTTCAATTAGAGGCGTTACGTCGATGGTACAGGGTCGAAATTGCGCCTTTTGCCCTTGTGCGATTAGCCCGGCGCGCTCCAGCACCTTGATGTGCTTGGAAATGGCTGGCAAACTCATATCAAATGGCTCGGCAAGTTCGTTAACAGTTGCTTCTCCCTCGGCCAACCGCGCTAAAATTGCCCGGCGCGTTGTGTTTGCCAGGGCGGCAAAGGTTTGGCTTAATTTATCGTCATCGCTCCTCATGATTGCGCCTTATTTAACTGATAAGTTAATTAACCTGAAAGTAAAATATAGCAACTTGTTCTATTTGTCAAGCAAATTGCCCAAATGCGATCAAATTTCTCAGCAAAGCGCGGCGGAGGCAGCAGGGAGGTTAAGCGGTTTACTTGGGCCAATCGGCGCCGTCATAGTAGCGTGTGCCGCGATGGCCCTGACGTGGGATGGGCTGTTCCAGTCGTTCGCCGGGGCAGGTAACCATAATCAGCGTGCGCGGCTTACCAGAGGATGGATTGACTGCGCCGCCAATCAACTCCTTGATTTTAAGACGTCCCACTAACTGATCCTGAAAGATGGTATAGACGTAATCGCCTACATTTAACTTGGATGGCTTACCGGCCATATGGAATTCAAATTCGTCCAGGTCGCCATCGTACAGGGCATTAACGGCCGTTACGCCTTCTTTTGCCGGAATGGTTTTCGTTATGCCAAAGCTCATGATTTATCTCCCTTGTAAATTGCCGTTTGTAGTTAGGTACGCAGTCTGCGGAGTACCGTTTGGCGGAACGCCACTCCGCGGACTACGTGGCTGACTACGAACAACGACATGCTATTTTCATTCATTTGGCGCCGCCGCGCAGCGGCGTCCTGTCTCTCCCTTGTAAATTACCGTTTGTAGTTAGGTACGCAGTCTGCGGAGTACCGTTTGGCGGAACGCCACTCCGCGGACTATGTGGCTGACTACGAACAACGACATGCTATTTTCTTTCATTTGGCGCCGCCGCGCAGCGGCGTCCTGCCTCTCCTGAAAATAGCAACGAATTAACACGAATTCGCGTCAATTTGCGGTAATTCGTTGCCAATTTTCATCGCTTTTGGTGAACAGTCACTCATGGAAACTCCTGATTGTCGATTGGGGAATAATAACAAGATAGGACAGGCTGACAAGCTGGTCTTCACTGTCAATAGACGATTGTTTGTTATAATCGCTTGGTGATGGAGAATGAATTAGTGGAAACGGCCGTACACGAGCAATACATGCGCCTGGCTCTGGAACAGGCCCAACTGGCCGCCGATTTGGGCGAAGTGCCGGTCGGGGCCGTTGCCGTCTGGCAAGGACAAGTCATTGGGCGCGGTTACAATCGCAAAGAATCCGACCTGGACCCCACCGCCCACGCCGAAATCATCGCTTTACGGGAAGCGGCCGCATTCTTGCAAAACTGGCGGCTGATTGATGTGACCTTGTACTGCACGTTGGAACCGTGCCCCATGTGCGCCGGGGCGATGATTCAAGCCCGGCTGCCAAAATTAGTTTACGGCGCCAAAGACACCCGCTTTGGGGCCGACGGCTCCATCGTAGACGTATTCAACGCCCAGGGCTTCAATCATCGGGTTGACATTACGCCCGGAATCTTGGAAAATAAGGCGGCTGAGGCGCTGCAAGCATTTTTTCGCAGTTTGCGGGATAAGCGCAGCGGCAAAGTAGCGACGTAGCGGGCTGGCGCAGTCTGCCATTCAACATTCACAATTCATCATTTTCTATGGAGAGGTGCCGGAGTGGTTGATCGGGGCGCTCTCGAAAAGCGTTGTGGCCGTAAGGTCACCGTGGGTTCGAATCCCACCCTCTCCGCTAAATGAGGACATCCATATTGGGTGTCCTTTTTTTGTTACACAGCGCTTCACAGAGTCAGCACAGAGAAACAGAGAGAGGGGAAGAGAGAATTCTCCAGAAACCTTTCTCCTATTTCTCTGTGAATCTCTGCGCAACCGAAGGTTGCCCTTCTCCGTGTTCCTCTGTGTTCCTTCTTCTTGGGTGAGCAGCGTTACAGTTTGGAGATAACGGCCGTGTTACCCTACCTCCGACAACATAAAATAGGAGGAGATATGGCCCGACAGAAAACGAGTAAGCCACGAAACAGCCGCAAGCGGCAGCGCTTGGCCGAACAAGCCAAAACAGCCCGGATGAAGCAAATGCGGACGATTGGCGTCGTCGCCCTGATTCTGGTTATTTTGGGCGGGATTATTGCCTGGCGCAATATGGGGCGTGTGCCCGTGGAAGAAGTTGCCGCCGCTGCGCCGCCTAATTTAGACGGCCGTGCCGACGCCCCCGTTCAAATTGTAGAATACGGCGATTTTGGCTGCCACGCCTGCCGCGCCTGGCACAATGCCGGCGTCAAAACGCAGCTTCAGACAGCCTACGGCGACCAAATCAGCTTTGAATTCCGCCATTTTCCCGTCATCACCCCCAATTCGCCTAAAGCGGCCGAAGCCGCCCAATGCGCCGCCGAGCAGGGAGCATTTTGGCAGTTCCACGACTACATTTACGAAAATACGCCGGAGGGCGCGCTGCGGGTTACCGCCCTCAAAAGCTATGCCGCCGCCATTGAACTAGACCAGACCAGCTTTGATAGCTGCCTCGATTCAGGCAAATATCGGGATTATGTGGCCCGCGATCAACGTGCGGCCGTTCAGGCAGGCGCGCGCGGCACGCCCAGCTTTTACATCAATGGCCAAGCGGCGCACCCCAGCTATGAAGGGATGGCCGGAGCGATTGAGGCAATTTTGGCAAATTAGCCTATTAGAGTTGTTCCTTTTATAAAATTCGGCTCTTGTCATTCCCGCGTAGGCGGGAATCCACTCCTTCATCAAAGGTGGATGTCTGCCTTCGCAGGCATGACAATCGCGTGTAATTGTTAATTAGGAACAACTCTATTATCAGAAAAACGTAAGAACGGCCGTTAACGCTTGACAACGGCCGTCTTTTCTTTATAATTCAACTATATTGAATTCAATATAGTTTGATTGAGTAGAAGTTGAAGTTTGCAAACAGGAGAAATTAAGTGAGTAAGTCCAGGCGCGGTCACGGACATGGCCGCAGACAAGCGCACCAACAGCACAGGGATTTTTGGCGCGATTGGCGCGAAGAAAGGCGCCGGCTGTGGCAAGAGCAAGAGATGGGCGGCGCGCATGACGCAGATGAACAGCATAACCATCCGCATCATGAAGCGCCGCCCTTCCCCCCGCGCAAACGCGCCGTCCTTTGGCGGGCATTCTTCCATGATTTCATGGGCGATTGGCCTGAAGACCATTGGGCGTTCAGCGGGCGGCGGTTCAATCCCTGGCGGCAGGGCAAGGATGAGTTTAACCCCTTCGTTGCCAGCTTGTTGAGCAAAGGCGGCGGTTTACTGCCCATCTACGTCCTGCATCTGCTTTCGCAGCAGCCCCGCTATGGCAATGAGGTGATGGAACGCATTACCGAACGCACCGGCGGACAATGGGTAGCCAATCCCGGCGCCATTTATCCGCTGATGACGACGTTGGAACAGCAAGGCCTGATTGAAGGCGAGTGGGAAGACCCCCGCAAGCGCACCGTCCGGATTTACCGGCTGACAGAAGCCGGGGAACAAGAATTGGCGCGTTTGATAGCCATTGTGCAGCCCAAACTTGAAGAGGCCATTGAGGTCATGCAGAACCTATCAGACGACCTCAATGGCGATGAAAGTAAGCTGCCAGAAGAATAGTTCAAAGTATTAGTTCGAGATTAGCGATGGGAGACTGACAACAGCCTCTGGTCAACCAATCTCCCAAAATAAAGAGATATTACCGCTCGTAGTTAGCCACGTCGTCCGCAGAGTGGCGTTCCGCCAAATGGTACTCCGAAGACTGCGTACCTTACTACGAACAATTATACAAGGAGTAAATTAAAAAATGACAGAAAAAGTAATTCACGAAGTACGGTTTATTGAAACAGATGACGGTTTTCGCATTGAAGTAAAAGGCGACAAAGAACGCATCAAGAAAATGGGGTTTGGCCCTGGCATGGGTTCCGGCCATTTTGGACACGGCATGATGGGTTTTGGCCCAGGTATGCGGTCTAAAGGTAAGCGCCATCGTCGCCGACACGGCCGTCATAGCCATCATGAACATCATCAAGGCCACGGCCGCGGCTGGGGCTGGTGGTGGGACGATGATGAGGAAGACATCGACGATGTGGGCATCGTTGACGAAAAACCGCCGAAAGAAGCGTAAGACGCAAGACGTAGGACGCAAGACGTAAGACGCAAGACGCAAGACGTAGGACGCAAGACGTAAGACGCAAGACGTAGGACGCAAGACGTAAGACGTAAGACGTAGGACGTAAAGCGATGACGCTTTGCGTCTTATTTTTTTTGGATTGTGATAACGGTAGGGAGCGGTGTGAAAGCCAAAAATTCTTCGCGCGGTTCGGCCAGAATGAGGCCGCTGGAGGGGCCGCCATCGAGGTTGAGGGCGATGTCCAGTCCCAGATCGGAATTAGTCAGCCATTGGCTGAGCTGATGCAGGGTGAAGTTACCCTGGCGCGTGAGGATGATGAGGAAACGGCCGTCATCATCCAGCCCAATTACCGTCCGTCGCGCCGAATTACCATCTTCATCCGGGTAGCCTAAAACGCCGCCCGGTTTGACCAGAACAGGGAAGGATTGGAGGGCAAATTGCAGTGGTTCGGTGGGGGAATACGGCCGTTCTGCCAACCAACGCAATTCAGGACCGGCTTCTGCAATCGCCAACATCCCCGCAAAATCGCCATAACTAACCCCGCTGGCCGCTCCATCGGCCACAATCAACCCCGTCGCCGTAAATTCTTCCGTAAAGAAGCCGCCGTTGAGGACGATGAGCGCGTCTGTTTCTGTCTGCCACGCCGCCAGCGGCTGCGGCTGGCCGGGCCGGTAGCCGATGCGAAAATTGAATTGTTCCGGTTCTAAACGCAGCAGATAGATGTTCTCGGACGGCCACCGTTCTGACGGCCGTTCACCACTTTCTTCCAACCGAACAATCCGCCGCTCCAAACCGGGCTGAAGCGCTTCCCAGCCGGTGTCGGGAACGGGAGAGGGGGCAGGCAAGGTGGGCGTGTTGGGCGGAACGGGTGAAGGAGTGATGGTTGGCGCCGGGGTGACCGTTGGTTGATTTTTCGTGGGTGCAATGGGAACGATGGGCGTTGGAGCGGAAACGGCAGTTTGGCAGCCAACAAGCGCCAAAAAACAGAAAATAGGCAACAGCCAACGCCAACGCACGCGTTTACCTAGCTGCCCAATAAAATTGCTGTGCGATGAACGCGCGCCGCCAACGGATCCAGGTCTAACGCCAACAATACTTCATCGGGACGGCCGTTTTTGTTTTGTTCCAGCGCTAATTTCATCTGGATAACTGACCCGGCATCCGTTTCGGTTAGCGCCAAATCATAAATCAGAGGACGTAAATCATATTCCCGCCGCTTCTTTTTCCGCACGCGCACGCGGATGAGGGTTTCGGCGGCTAAAAGGTCGGCGATGCGCTGTTGCAGAACGGCCGTGTCTACCTCATCGAGTAATGTGGCCGTGTAAGTAGAAACGGCCGTTTGCATTTGCAGCGCCGCCTCTTGCAACGACGCCTCCTCAACCTGGTGAACGATCAATCCCGGCGCAATTCTCTCCATCATCTGCCGCCGCGCCTGCTCCGGCTCCATCGCCTCCGTTAGCCAGATGTCGGCCAATTCACAATCGCTGGTGTAACCCAGCGGCAGTGCGGCGGCAAATTGCAGCCGCGGGCGCGGGTTAAACCCCTGCGTATAGGCCATCGGAATGCGGGCGCGGTTCAGCGACCGCTCCAGCGTCCGCGCTAAATCCAGGTGGCCGATATAGCGCGTCGGCCCCATTTTGCTAAAAGTCAGTCGTAATCGTTGAACACTGTTTGATTGCATATCCTAATTGTAGCGGGGATTGGGGGAATGGGGGAGCGTAAAACGCAAAACGTAATCATCACGTTTTACGCTTTACGTTTTACGCTTTACGCTTTACGCATTACGTTTCATGTTCTAATTATTCCACACCGGCATCCCGTCCGGCGTGCGTAAATCTACCCGCTCGCCGGTTGTCAAATTGACAATCCAGTTCAATTCCATGTGATCCAGCGATTCAAACCCTTCCAGTTCAATTTGGTCGCCGGGATTGAGCGGGATGCCGCTTTCCGACCAGAAGAAGGGCGGGCCAAGCATCGCCTCCAACGTCGCTCCATCGGCGACGCGGAAGGTGAGCAGATTTTCGTTGGCCGCAACGACCTCGCCGGTATATTGAACTGTCGGCCCCATCGTTCCCGGATCGGCCTGCCCCTGATCGCTCTGTCCACGATCCTGGCCTTGATTGCCGCGTTGGAAATCAGGATTAGCGCCACCTTGATAACCGCCGCCCTGCCCCTGGCCTTGCGGGGAAACTGGATTATCGGGGTCAGGCGTGGCGTTGAGCCAGGGCGGGCCGCCGCCTTGCGCTGTGCCGCGTGGGTTCTCCACCACAGGCGCCGTCGGTTCCCAAGCGCGAATGTAATCAACCAACGCTCCGATTTCCACCGCAGTCAGGCGGTCGCCAAAAGCGGGCATGGTGGAGTTGGGCCGATGACCGCCGTTGATGATGGTGTTTGTAATTTGTTCATCGGTGTTGGCGGTTAAGACTTGTTGGCTGTTGAGGGCCGGGCCAGTTCCGCCACTGCCATTCTCGCCATGACAAACGGCGCAGGTGGTAGTAAAGAGCCGCTCGCCCAAAGCTAACACCTCTTCAGGGTTATTCAGGTCAATTTGGATAGGTTCAGGCGGCGTAAGCGCTAATCCCTGCCCTTCGATGACATCCCAATTTTGCAGGAAGGCGATGACAGCTTCAATCTCGCCTGGCTCCAAAACATTATCCCAGGCAACCATAGCTGTGCCGGGCACGCCGCCGGTGACAGTGTTAATGAGCGTTTCCGTACCCTCGGCGCGAAGCTCTGGCGTATTTACAGGAACGCCCAGGTCAGAACCTTCGCCGTTGACGCCGTGACAAATGGTGCAATTGTTGGCATAAATCTGCATCCCTTCGGCCCAAACAGCCCCCGCCGGATCAAGCGCGGCCACTTCTTCCAAAAATGCTTCGTCAACTTCGGGAACGGGCAGCGTGGGCGGAATGAGGCCCTGCGCGGCGGCTAATTCGCCGACTTGCGGCCAATCCACGTAGCGAATCATGGCGATGAGTTCGTCAATTTGATAATCGTTGAAGATACCGCCTTCCTCGGTGTGCCAACCGGCCATTGTCGTTTCGTAACGGCCGCGCGCAATAGTTTTGTAGAGGAAGTCGTAATCGGCCGTGCGCAGACCGTCGTTATCTAGGGGTGGCATGGCGCCAATCCCTTCTCCGGATGCGCCATGACAAATGGCGCAATTTTGCACGTAAAGCACAGCCGCATCGGACACAAATTCCTCGCGCAGGTCCACCTGCGCCTGCTCCATACGGAACGGCTCCAGATAGGCGTAAACGGGCAAGATGATGATGAGCAGCAGCAGAGCGATGACGCTGGTGAATGTGTATTTGTTCATTGGAATCTCCTTCGTAAATAGCTTGAGCTAGAGCGGAAAGCTAGAGGAGGAATCGTTCTTCCTCTAGCTCTAACTCCATTCTCTCGCTATCTTCAGCCAGCATACGCCAACTGCTCCGGCGCAAATTCATCACGGGTTTGGATGGCGCCGGTGTTAACGATGACCTGCCCTTCTTCAACCGTTATGGCAAATGTATCCAGCGCGCGCGGGGCGGGCGGATTTTGGACGTCGCCATGAATATCGAAAGCGGAAGCGTGGCAGGGGCAGAAGAAGCGGTTTTGGTCCGGTTCCCAGTTGACGGTGCAGCCCAGGTGGGTACAGCGTTGGTAGACGGCGAGAAACCCGCCAGTTTCGGTATGGATGAGGAAGAAACGGCCGTCTGGGAAATGCGTCACGCTGCTGGTTGGAAAGCTATCAACCGGGCCGGCATTTACCGTTCCGCCAAACTCTCCTTCCAGGCTGCGCGGCTGCATAAACAGCAGGCTGGCTCCGCCAACTTCCAAAACGGCCAGCAAACTTAAAGCGCTAGCGCCCATCTTTAAAAAATCGCGCCGGTTGAGTTCTGATGTATCGTTTTTAGTTGTTGTTTTTTTGTTCATTGCAAATTCTCTTGTTCAAAACCCTAAGGGTTTCGGAAACCTTTAGGGTTTCGGAAACCTTTAGGGTCTCAACTCCTTAAAAGGGCATCACCAACGCCATATTCGCGCCGCGAAAGAAGACGCCGATGATGGTCAACATGACCAGACTGACCATGAGGAAGACAAATAAGCCGACCGTTGCCTCGCCGCGATTGGCCCGCCCAACAACCCGAAATAGAGAATAGATGGCCGCCAATCCGCCCAAGCTCAGCGCCAATGGAACAAATCCATTGGAAATGAGGGTGGAGACGCCGGGCATCATGGAGGGAAGATCGAGCCAGTATTCGTCTATGACGACTAAAACGGGCGGTAAAGCCACGCCCAAAATGGCGCCGATGAGGGCCGTTCCCGTCCCGATTTTTGACCGAAAATAAACGCCAATGTCTTCTTCCCGCTTATCCCAGTAGGGAATGGCGGCGATGCCGGCGAGGGCGATACCAGGCAGCAGCATGGCCGCCAGGGGGTGCATATGCAGCAGCAATTCTTGCAAACCCATGAAGTACCAGGCCGCTTTGGCCGGGTTGGGCGGATGGATGGGATTGGCTAATTCTTCCAACGGCGGGGGAACGAGCATGGCAAAGATGGTAACGGCCGTTATCAACACCACCGCCGCCGCAAACTCTCTTTGCACCAGATGGGGAATCGTTGTCAACCGTTCGACGCGGCTGGGTCGTTTGTCCTCGGTTGGAGCGGGAATGGGCTGGGAAATACCGCCATCCTTGCGCACTTTCCAAAAATGGTAAGACATGAGGAGGATCATGATGGCCGGCAAAACAGCCACATGAATGGCATAAAAATTACGCAGCGCCCCTTGCCCTACATCTGGCCCGGCAAGCAGGAAGTTGGAAATAGCGCCCCCAAAAACCGGCACATAGCCCAACAAACTTGTTCCCACTGTGATGGCCCAGAACGCCAACTGGTCCCAGGGCAGCAGATAGCCGGTAAAATTGAAAGCGACAACCAGAAGCAGCAGAACCACGCCCACCAACCAGTTTGTCGTTCGCCCTTGCTTGAATCCGCCAGTCAGAAAGACGCGAATCAAGTGTAAAAATGTGGTAACGATGAGCAAATTGGCCGACCAATGGTGCAGCCCGCGTATGAGCGCGCCAAATGTCACCTGCGTTTCCAGATTTTGGATGCTGGTGTAGGCGCGTTCCACGCTGGCATCGTAGCGGAACATGAGCAAAACGCCGGTGATGAGCAAAACCAGCGTCAAGGTAGCCGAGATGCCGCCCAATCCCCAGGTGTACGTCCATTTGAGCGCCGGAGCGGGCACTTTGGTGGGATGAAGGTGCAAAATGAGGTTGTTGGCGACGGCGCGCATGCGGCTGCGGTCGTCGGCTGGGTCTTTGTCGGTGTAGAGCAAACGCTCTTTCAGTTTGGTCATTGGTTTTTACTCCTTAATGAGGCGCGGTCTAAACGGCCGTTGCCCGACGTTTAGTATCCTGATTTTCCGTGAAGAGGATATGGTGAATTTATGAAGACATTATGAAGCTGGAACGATAACGATTGTCTGGATGTCTGACCGTCTGAGTTAGGATACAATGCCCGCGATGAAGATACAGGTTCTACTGACCCGAAATAATCGCCTTGCCTTTTTGATTGTAGCTTTTTTGTTTGGATTGTCTAGCTGCGAGCGACCTGATCCCGAAGTAACCATTGTCGCATCGCCGGGCGCGCCTGGCTTGCTGGGCGCGCCCACGCCGCTGGTGACGCCGTTTGGTTCCATCAGCGACGATAACGCGCCCGCGTCAGGCCAACCAGAAAACGCCGCCGCTCTGCCCCAATACGCCGGGACGCCCACACCAGACCCGCCTCATTACAGCGTGGACGACGCCAGCCCATCATTTGTCAGCCACAACGTAACGGCCGGCGAGACGCTGGGGTATATTGCCCAATTGTATGGCAGCAGCATTGAAGAGCTGCAAACGGCTAATAATTTGGGGCAAACCGATTTGTTATACGCCGGTCAGGCGCTCCAAATTCCGCAGCAAGGGCAGATGGCCGGTTCCAGCTTCAAAATCATCCCCAACAGCGAATTGGTGTACGGCCCGGCGGCCAAAGAGTTTAATGCGCGGGATTTTGTGGCGTATTTCAATGGTTATTTGACAACTTACCGCGAAACGGTGGAAGGAACGCCGCTGGATGGCCCAGCGCTTGTGCAGCTTGTGGCCGACCGGCACAGCGTCAATCCACGTTTGCTGCTGGCGGTTTTGGAATATCGCGCTGGCTGGGTAACGCAGCCTTCTGGCAATGTTGCAGATGACGGTTATCCAATGGGCCATTTTGCGCCCAATGGCGATGGGCTGTACAAGCAGTTGAGTTGGGCGGCGAATTTATTGAATTGGGGCTATTACGGCCGTTCCGAAGCCAATATCGCCTCTTTCCTGGTTAACGACGGAACCCGGCTCGCGTTTGACCCCACTATCAACGACGGCACGGCCGGCGTCCAGGCGCTGCTGGCCGCCCATGATGGAGCGACGGTTGCCAGTTGGCAGTATGACGCTGGGCCGAACGGTTTATTTGCGACGTACGGCCGTCTCTTTGGCAATCCCTTCGCTTACACCATTGATCCGCTTTGGCCGAATGGACTGACGCAGCCGCCGCTGCGACTGCCCTGGGCCGCCGGCGAAACCTGGTATTTCACCAGCGGGCCGCACGGCGGCTGGAACAGCGGTTCGGCCTGGGCGGCGCTGGATTTTGTGCCCAACAGCGAGCAGTTAGGCTGCGTCCAATCGGATGCCTGGACTTTGGCAATGGCTGACGGGCTGGTTGTTCGCAGCGATTTTGGCGCGGTGGTGGTGGATTTAGACGGCGACGGTTACGCGGGGACGGGCTGGGTTATCCTTTACATGCACCTGGAAACGCGGGATCGGGTTCCGACGGGAACATGGGTGCAGACGGGCGACCGGCTGGGGCATCCCTCGTGTGAGGGCGGCTTTTCTAATGGGACTCATGTGCATGTGGCGCGGTTGTATAACGGCCGTTGGGTCTCTGCCGACGGCCCCATTCCCTTTGAGATGGGCGGCTGGGTCTCGCAAGGGTTAGGGCGCGAATACGATGGCCTGCTTGTTCGCGGCGGCATGACGAAGGAAGCGTGCGAGTGCCGCGAAGAGTTGAACGCCATCACCGGGGAATAACCAATCAACCGGTCTATTTGAGGAGCATAAATGAAACGAATAATCTTGTTATTGGGTATTGTGTTGGCTTTAGGGTTGTCAGCTTGTGGCGGCGAAAGCGCTCCAGAACCAGAGGCGCCGACGGCGACGGCCGTTCCGCTTGAACCAGGCGACGCAACAAGAGGCGAGAAATTGTACAATCAGACGATCATTGGCACGGCTAATTCGGCTGGCTGCGTGGCCTGTCATTCGCTAGCGCCGGACGTGACGCTGGTAGGGCCTTCGCACGCAACCATAGGCGCTGAAGCGGTCAACCGGGCGCCCGGCATGTCGGCCGAGGATTTTTTGCGTGAATCCATTATAAACCCCGACGAACATATTTCCGATGGTTTTAC
>JANTGY010000089.1 GCA_024762695.1 Anaerolineae bacterium | reverse complement strand
CGCGCAATGAGGTAGAAGAGAAGCTGGCGGCAATTTGCGCCGACCTGCTGCAATTGGAGCAGGTGGGTGTTTTTGATAACTTTTTTGACTTAGGCGGCCATTCCTTGCTGGCGACGCAGTTTATTTCTCGGGTGCGCGAGACGTTTGAGGTGGAGATACCTTTGCGCGCCTTGTTTGAAAGCCCCACTGTGGCTGATTTTGCTATTGCGTTGGATATTGCCAAAGCGACTACATCTGCCCAAACCCCAACAATTGAGCGCATACCAAGATCGAGCCGTCGCGTTAAGCGCACGGCAATCAGCCAAGATGGGGAAGGCTCTAGCAACAGCGGTCTGCCGGTTAACGGCCGTTCCCGCCAACCCAAACCTCAAGAACAGAAAGGTAATTCATGACCTTAGAAACCATTTCCGCCGAAACCCTATCAGCGCCAGAACCAGAAGATGAACTGTACGTCTTTCCCGTCTCCTTTGCCCAGCAGCGTCTTTGGTTTTTAGACCAGTTTGAGCCAAACAGCCCGTTTTACAACATTCCGGTGGCGGTGCGGCTGCGCGGTCGGCTTGACCTTGCTGTTTTGCAGGCAGCCCTCCATGAGATCGTTGATCGCCATGAAATTTTGCGTACCACCTTTGGCACAGACAATGGCGAACCGGTGCAGATCATTGCCCCCACAGGCCACATTCCGCTTATGCTGGTTGATTTGCGCCACTTGCCCGCCGGGGAACGGCGGCGGGAGGCGATGCGGCTGGCGAATGAAGAGGCCAAACGGCCGTTTAACCTCACTGCCGGCCCCCTCCTGCGCGTCCACCTCTTCCAAATTGCGACGGATGACTTTGTTGCCATTTTCAACATGCACCACATCATCTCTGATGGTTGGTCGATTGGCGTGCTGATCCGCGAGATTTCGGTATTGTACGATGCGTTTGCCCGGAAACGGCCGTCGCCATTGCCGGAACTCCCCATCCAATACGCCGATTTTGCCGAATGGCAGCGCAATTGGCTGCAAGGGGATGTGCTGCAAGGCCAGTTGGATTATTGGGTTGGAAAACTGGGGCCGAATTCACCTGTTTTGGAACTGCCGACGGATCGGCTCCGGCCTTCCGTACAAACTTCTCGCGGCTCTTCCTGTTCGCGGATACTGCCAGAAAAATTAACGCAGCAGCTTAGAAATTTGAGTCGCAAGTCGGGAACAACCTTGTTCATGACCTTACTGGCCGCCTTCCACACGCTGCTGTATCGCTACACCAATCAAGAAACAATCAATATAGGCTCCCCCATCGCCAACCGTAATCGCGGCGAAATCGAAGGTTTGATTGGCTTCTTCGTCAACACCCTTGTTCTGCGAGCCGATCTCAAAGACGACCTGCCTTTTTGCGACTTGTTGGCTCAAATTAAAGAAACGACGCTCGAAGCCTATGCGCATCAGGATTTGCCATTTGAATCGCTGGTCGAAGCGCTCCAGCCTGAGCGGGATATGAGCCATTCACCGCTTTTCCAAGTGATGTTTATCCTGCAAAACACACCGCATCAGGCGCAGGCGCTGCCCGATTTGACGCTGGAAATGATTGAAGTGGAAACAGGCGCCTCCACATTTGACATCACGCTTTCAATTTCCGAGATAGGCGACGGCGGGCTGCACACTTCGGTTGAATTTAACACGGATTTATTTAACCACAGCACAATTGAACGGATGTTGATCCATTTTGAGACGCTGCTTCAGGGCATTGCCGCCCATCCTGATGAAGCGATTGCCCGTCTGCCCCTGATGCCTCTTGAAGAACGACATCAACTGCTGGTTGCCTGGAATGATACGCACAAGCCATTCCCGCTGGATCAATGTGTGCATCAATTGTTTGAGCGGCAGGTAGAACGGACGCCGGGGGAAACGGCCGTTTCTCACCAAAACGACTCCCTGACCTACGCCCAACTCAACGCCAAAGCCAACCAACTGGCCCATCACCTGCGCCATCTCGGCCTTAAACCCGAATCCCGCGTCGCCATCTGTCTCCACAAATCGCTGGATATGATCATTACCGTCCTCGGCACGCTCAAAGCTGGCGCCGCCTACATCCCCCTCGATCCCACCCACCCGCTAGAACGATTGGCGTTCATGATCGAGGATGCTCAGCCAGAAATAATCATTACGGATACAGCCATTAGCCATCAGCTATCAGCCATCAGCAAGAGTGACAACCAACAAAAAACCAACAACCAACAACCAACGGCGCCCCATTCACAATTCACAATTCACAATTCACAATTCATTATTCTCCCCTCCGATTGGAATAAAATTGCCCAATCTCCTTCTCACAACCCGTCAAACAAAAATACCCCCAACAGCCTCGCCTACATGATCTACACCTCCGGCTCCACCGGCAAATCCAAAGGCGTCATGATCGAACATCGCAATCTGGTCAACGCCTACTTTGCCTGGGCCGACGCCTACGAACTGCACACCGTCCGATCCCATCTGCAAATGGCAAACTTTGCTTTTGACGTTTTCTCCGGCGATCTGGTGCGGGCGCTGCTTTCCGGCGGCAAGCTGGTACTCTGCCCGCGCGAATTGCTGCTGGCTCCCGACCAACTGTATGCCCTCATGCGGGAACAATCTGTTGACATTGCTGAGTTTGTCCCCGTCGTGCTGCGCCAACTGGTGCAATATCTCGAAGACAACAATCTCGACCTCAACTTTATGAAGCTGTTGGCCTGTGGTTCTGACAATTGGTATGTTGGCGAGTACAAAAAGTTCCTGCGTTTTTGTGGGCCAAACACACGCCTCATCAACTCCTTTGGTCTTACTGAAGCCACGATTGATAGCTGCTACTTTGAAAGCGATTTACTAAATCTCTCAACCGAACAGGTGGTACCAATAGGACGGCCGTTTGCCAACATGCAGCTTTACATCCTCGACAGCCAACAACAGCCCACCCCCATCGGCATCCCTGGCGAACTCTACATCGGCGGCGCGGGCGTAGCGCGGGGCTACCATAACCGACCTGAGTTGAATGCCGAGCAATTCATAGAATTACCATTACGCAGGAACAAGAACGTTCACCATTTACCAATTACCGATTACCAATTACCGTTTACCGCTTACCGCACCGGCGACCGCGCCCGTTGGCTGGCCAATGGCAGCGTTGAATTTCTGGGGCGCATTGACCATCAGGTAAAAATTCGCGGATATCGCATCGAGCCGGGAGAAATTGAAGCGATATTGAAACAACACCCGGCGGTTCGCCAAATTGCCGTTATGCCAGTGGCGGCCCCGTCAGGGGATAAACGACTCGTCGCTTATGCGGCCACACATCCAGACGACCAGCCGACGACCGGCACGCTGCGCCGTTTTGTGCAAGAACGCCTGCCGGATTACATGGTTCCCTCAGCCTTTATGCTGCTCGACGAAATGCCCCTGCTGGCAAATGGCAAAGTCAACCGACGGGCGCTGCCTGCGCCAGATTGGTCTCATCGCCATCTGGAAAACGAATACGTGGGGCCGCGTACCCCAACAGAGAAGATGTTGGCTGAAATTTGGGCGTTTGTCCTGGGTGTTGCCCAGCCCGGCATCCACGACAACTTCTTTGAGTTGGGTGGACATTCGCTCTTGGCTACCCAGCTTATATCCCGCATTCGGAACGCTTTCGACATCGACTTTCCGCTCCGCAGCATCTTTGAATCGCCGACCATCGCCATGCTGGCCGAACAGGTGGAGATCGCTCGTCGCGCCGAAGGAGGAATCCAGGCGCCGCCCATCGTACCCGTTTCAAGGGATCAGAAACTGCCGCTCTCATTTGCCCAGCAGCGGCTGTGGTTCCTCGACCAGCTTGAACCTGACAGCCCGTTTTACAATATCCCCGACGCGATGCGGCTTGCCGGCGAGCTTGATGTGGCTGTACTCACTCAAAGCTTTAATGAAGTGATTCGACGACACGAATCGCTGCGCACAACGATTGAAACGGTGGACGGACGGCCGTTTCAAAACATTCTGCCTGCGCTCACTTTGTCCATTCCCGTTGTAGACTTAACCCATTTGCCGCCCGCTGAACGGGAAGCGGAAGCTAAAAAATTGGCGCAGTTGGAGGCAAAACGGCCGTTTTCTCTCTCCTCCGCCCCACTGCTGCGCGCCAAACTGCTGCGCCTCGCTGAAAAAGAGCACATCATTTTGCTCACTACCCATCACATCATCAGCGACAACTGGTCGTCAAACATTTTGATTCAGGAAGTGGCGATTTTGTATGAGGTGTTTAGTAACGGCCGTTTCTCTCCCCTTCCCGAACTCGCCATCCAATACGCCGACTTTGCCCACTGGCAGCGCAGTTGGCTCCAGGGAGAAACATTGGACAACCAGATCGGCTACTGGAAAGAGCGACTCAGCGGCGTTCCTGCGCTGCTCGACCTGCCAACAGACCGTCCCCGCCCCTCCGTGCAAACATTTCATGGCGAATACCTGCCCTTCACCCTGTCCAACAAATTGACTCATGACATCGCCACATTGTGTCGTCATGAAGGCGTCACTCCCTTCATGCTGCTGTTGGCTGCCTTCCAAACATTGCTCTATCGCTACAGCGGTCAGGAACGTATCAACATCGGCTCACCCATCGCCAACCGCAACCGCGCCGACATCGAAGGACTGATTGGTTTCTTTGTCAATACCCTGGTTTTCACCAGCGATTTTACCGACGCGCCCACCTTCCGCGAATTTTTGCAGCAAGTGCGTGAAACAGCGCTAGGCGCCTATGCCCATCAAGACCTGCCCTTCGAAATGATTGTCGATGCGGTGCAGCCAGAGCGTAACTTGAGCCACAGCCCGCTGTTCCAGGTCATGTTTGTCACCCAAAACGCCCAACAAACCCAGCAATCACAAAAGCTGCCCGACCTGACCATACAGTCAGTGGAGGCCCACAGCGGCACTGCCAAATTTGACCTGACGCTGTTCATGCTCGAAGGGGAGCAGTTCTCCGGCGCCTGGGAATACAACACGGATCTATTTGATCGCAGTTCTATTAAGCGGATGATTGGGCATTTTGAAACATTGCTGAACGGCATCATTGCCAATCCCGACGAATCGGTTGCCCATCTGCCCCTGTTGACCGAACCAGAACGACACCAACTGCTGGTTGAATGGAACGATACCGACACGCCCATTCCTGATCACCTCTGTGTGCATCAACTATTTGAGGAACAGGCCGCGCAAACGCCAGACGGGATTGCTGTGCGCTTCCTCGATCAGCAGATCACCTACGCCGACCTGAACGCCAAGTCCAACCAACTGGCCCATTATTTACAAGCGCAAGGCGTTGGCCCTGAATCACTCGTCGGCGTTTGCATGACCCGCACCCCCGATCTCATCGTCGCCTTACTCGGCGCTCTCAAAGCGGGCGGCGCCTACATCCCCATTGACCCCACTTACCCCGCCGAACGCATCCGCTTCATGATTGAAGATGCCCAGCCCAAGGTGATTTTGACGCAAGAAGCAATAAACAGTAAACAGTTATCAGTAATCAGCAATCAGTCTCGCCGTTCACAATTCATTGTTCTCGAGGCTGCCAGGAACGAACTTTCTAACTATCCCACTTCCAATCTTCCCCTCTCCCAAACGCCCGATTCCCTTGCTTACGTCATTTACACTTCCGGCTCAACGGGGCGGCCAAAGGGCGCCATGCTGGAGCATCGCGGCGTGGTGAATTACCTGACGTGGTGCCAGCGAGCGTATCCGGTTCGCAAAGGGAACGGCTCGCCGGTTCATTCGTCAATCTCATTTGATCTGACCGTTACCAGCCTGTTTGCGCCGCTGGTTTCCGGGCAGTGTGTGCATCTGCTGCCGGAGGAGGTTGGCATTGAGCTGCTGGCCGATGCCCTGCGCCAAAATGAGAATTACAGCCTGGTCAAAATCACACCAGCGCACCTGGAACTGCTCAGCCAACAGTTGTCGCCGGATGAGGTTGCCGGAAAAACGCACAGCTTCATCATCGGCGGCGAGAATCTGCTGGCGGAAAAGCTGGCTTTCTGGCAAGAACATGCGCCTGATACAGCGCTCATTAACGAGTATGGCCCCACGGAAACGGTTGTCGGCTGCTGTACTTACCAGGCGCTTCCCGACGAAATCGGCAGCGGCTCTGTGCCCATCGGCCAGCCCAACATCAACACCAAATTATATATTTTCGACAAGCAGATGCAGCCCGTTCCCATCGGCGTGCCCGGCGAACTGTACATTGGCGGCGTGCAGGTGGGGCGGGGGTATTTGAATCGGCCGGAGTTGACGGCAGAAAAGTTTATTTCGTATTCCGTAATCCGTGAACTGTTATCCGAAGACAAAGAACGGACGACGGACGACGGAGAACGAATGATGGTTTACCGCACCGGTGATCTCGTCAAGCGTCTCCCCGACGGCAATATCGAGTTTTTGGGGCGGCTGGATCATCAGGTGAAGATTCACGGATATCGCATTGAGCTGGGTGAAATCGAGGCGGCGCTGAGTCTACATCCGGCGGTAGACAAGGCGACGGTGATTGATCGTGAAGACCAACCGGGACAGAAACGGTTGGCAGCTTACATGACTGTGTTTGGCGATGCTGTGCCAGATGTGCAAACATTGCGTGATTTCTTGATGGAAACTTTGCCAGATTACATGGTTCCGGCGGCGTTTGTGACACTGGAAGCGATGCCGCTAACGCCTAATGGCAAGGTAGACCGTAAAGCGCTGCCCGCGCCAGATGCGATTCGTCCTGAATTGGCAACTGCTTTCATTGCGCCACGCGATGAAAAAGAGCAAATTCTGGTAAACATTTGGTCGGAACTGCTGGGGATTGATGGGATTGGGGTGCATGACAGCTTCTTTACGCTGGGCGGCGATTCGATTTTGAGTATTCAGGTGGTGGCGCGGGCTAATCAAGCGGGATTGCGGTTGTCGGTGCGCCATATTTTCCAACATCCAACGATTGCGGAGTTAGCGGCCGTTTCTGGCGTTGGCCCCATCATTCAAGCGAAACAAGGGATTGTGGTTGGCGAATTACCGCTGACGCCGATTCAACATTGGTTTTTTGAGCAAAATCAACCTGAGGCGAACCATTGGAACCAGTCGGTGATGCTGACGGTAAATGTACCGTTGGATGTGGAGTTGTTGAAAACGGCCGTTGCCCACCTCATCTCTCACCACGATGCCCTTCGGCTCCAGTTCTCCCCAACCGACGCGGGCTGGCAGCAGTGGAATGCAGATTTACCGGAAGCCGTGCCGTTTACGTATGTTGAGTTGAGTGGGGAAGAAACGGCCGTTCTCGAAACCCACGCCACACAGTTGCAAGCCAGCCTCGATTTACAGAACGGCCCATTGCTGCGCGTCGCCTACTTCACCTTTGGCGCCAATAAACCGGGGCGCCTGCTCATTCTCGTCCATCATTTGGCGATGGATGGCGTTTCCTGGGGCATTGTGCTGGAGGATTTGCAGCTTGCTTATCAACAATTGTCACAGAATCAACCGGTGCAGCTGCCGCCCAAAACCACCTCATTCCAAGATTGGGCGCGACGGCTGGCCGTATTGGCGCAATCTGAGACATTGCAAGAAGAGGCGGCCTGGTGGACGGCCGTTTCCCCCACCATCCTTCCCCGCGATTTCGACGCCGCAGCCAACACCGAAGCCTCCGCCGAAAGCATCACCGTCGGTTTGACGCAGGCAGAAACTGAAGCCTTGCTGCGCGAAGCGCCAGAGGCCTATCGCACCGAAATCAATGATATTTTGCTCACGGCGCTCGCCCAAGCATTAAACGAATGGACCGGCCAAACCACAGCAACCATTCACCTGGAAGGGCATGGGCGCGAAGATTTATTTGAGGATGTTGATGTGTCGCGCACGGTGGGGTGGTTTACCTCGCTCTATCCTGTGCAGCTTGATTTGACTGACATTTCGCAGCCGGGCGAAGCGATCAAAGCGGTCAAAGAACAGCTTCGCCAACTGCCACAGCGCGGCATTGGTTATGGCCTGCTGCGCTATCTGAGTACGGATACGGCCGTCCAATCCGCGATGCAGGCCATTCCCCATCCCGAAGCGAGCTTCAACTATCTGGGTCAAATGGGACAGGGGATGACTGCTGATTCGCCATTGAGCATGGCCCAGGAATCACGCGGCATGGAGCGCAGTCCACAGGCACAGCGTACCCATTTGTTGGAAATTGACGGCAGCGTCAGCGCCGGACGCCTGCAAATGGCGTGGACGTTTAGCCGCGACATTCATCGCCGCAGCACGATTGCCCAAGTTGCAGAAAACTTTATCGAAGCGTTGCGCTTGCTCATCGCTCATTGTCAATCCCCTGAAGCGGGCGGCGTTACGCTGTCTGATGTGGCTGATTTTGGCTGGGAGCAAGACGATTTGGACGATATTTTGAGCGCGATTGATGGCTTGGAAATTTGAAAGTAACCGCAGGTGTCATTAATTGGGAACACAGAGTTGCGCAGAGAAACATAGAGGAACACAGATAGATGAAAGAAAAGAGAGAAAGTACAGAAAATATGGCTAATACTCTTTGTTCTTTTTTCCCTCCCTCTGCGAACCTCTGTGTAACTTTTTGAGATGTTATGAACAAGAAAAATATTGCCGACTTTTACCCATTGTCCCCCATGCAGCAAGGTATGTTGTTTCACTCGATCGCTGCGCCGGAATCGGGCGTTTATGTGGAACAGACAAGCTGCCTTTTGCGCGGTGATTTGAACGTGCCCGCGTTTGTACGCGCCTGGGAGCAGGTGATACAGCGCCATCCGATTTTACGCACAGGTTTTCTAAACATTGCGGGAAAAGAGCCGATTCAGTTGGTCAATAAACAGGCAGCGCTGCCTGTGATTGAGGAAGATTGGCAGGCTTTTGACGCCCAAACACAGGAAGAGAAACTGGCTGTCTTCACAAAAGCGGAACGCGACCAGGGGTTTGATCTGGCAGCCCCACCGCTCATGCGGCTGGCGCTGCTGCGGACGGCTCCTGATGCCATGCGGTTTGTGTGGACGTTCCACCATATTTTATTGGATGGCTGGTCGCTGCCGATTTTACTGCAAGAGGTATTTGCCTTTTATGAAATGAATCAGTCGGGCGATACGCTGCCGCTGCCGCCAACACGGCCGTTTCGTGATTACATCGTCTGGCTTAAAAAACAAGACGTGGCGCAGGCGGCTGCCTTTTGGCAAGAAAAATTGGCCGGGTTTTATGCGCCAACGCCTTTGGTCGTTGATAACGGGTATCGCACAGCGGGCGGCGAACCGGATTATGGCGAGATGGAAGTGCGCGTGCCGAAGGAGAAAACGGCCGTTTTACAAAGCCTGGCCCGACAACATCAACTAACCCTCAACACCATTGTCCAGGGCGCGTGGGCGCTGCTGCTGCACCGGTACAGCGGCGAAGAAGATGTGCTGTTTGGGGCCACCGTATCCGGGCGCCCGCCGGAGCTTCCCGGTTCCGAGTTGATGGTGGGGCTGTTTATCAATACGTTACCGGTACGCATTCAAATCGACCCCACCCAGCCCACGATTGCCTGGCTGCAACAGATTCAAGCCCAACAAAGCGAACTGCGGCAGTACGAATTTAGCCCTTTGATTGATATTCAAGGCTGGAGCGAGGTGCCGCGTGGACTGCCGCTGTTTGAAAGCATTTTGGTGTTTGAAAATTATCCCATCACGGCCGTTACCGCAAACAATGCGTTCAGCCTGACCCTGGACGATGTGCAATCGGTTGAGCAAACAAACTTTCCTTTGACGGTAGTGGCTGGATTGGCTGACGAACTGCATCTAAAAATCGCCTTTGATGGGCAGCGATTTGATCAGGACACGATTCGTCGGATGTTAGGTCATTTGCAGCAGCTTTTGATGGGCATGGCCGACCAGCCCAACGAACCGCTCCTTTCCCTGCCATTTTTAACGAAACAGGAATGGCGGCAGATGACGGAGGATTGGAACGGCCGTATCGCTGCATATCCGCTTGACCTTTGTGTGCATGAGCTATTTGAGATCCAGGTTGAACAATCGCCGGATAGGGCGGCGGTTGTTTTTGGCGACATTAAACTGACTTACCAGGAACTCAACCAGCGCGCCAATCAATTGGCGCATTATTTGATCAAACAAGGCATCGGCCCGGAATCTATCGTGGGCATCAGCGTCAACCGCTCATTGGAAATGGTTGTTGGTTTGTTGGCGGCGCTCAAAGCCGGCGGCGCCTATTTACCGCTGGATCCAACGTATCCCGCCGAGCGCATTGCGTTCATGATTGAAGATGCGAAACCTGAGGTGATTCTTACGGAATCGACAATTAACAATCAACAATTAACAAGTAACAATCAACAATCAACAATTAACAATCAACAATCAAATGCGCCCCAATCGCAATTCACAATTCACAATTCACGATTCATTATTCTCGACTCCGATTGGCCCAGGATTGCCCAAGAATCGACGACGAATCCGGTAACGGCCGTTTCCCCCCAAAACCTGGCCTACATCATCTACACATCCGGCTCCACCGGACAGCCCAAGGGGACGCTGTTACAGCATCGTGGATTGGTGAATTTTGCCAATGCGCTGATTGTGACGTATGAATTGGGCGGGAGCGCCCAACGAATTTTGCAATTTGCGCCGTTTAGTTTTGACGCTTCGGTTGCCGAGATATTTATCGCCCTGTTGTCGGGCGCCGCCCTTTACCTGCCCTCATCGGAAACTGTGATGGCGCCGGCCGCACTGCACAACTATTTGCAGGAAAACCGCATTTCGTTAGCAACACTGCCGCCCACAATGCTAAAACTGCTGGACGCTAACGATTTGCCTGAATTAAAGGCGATCATTTCTGCCGGGGAAGCGTGTACGCCAGATTTAGTGCAGCAGTGGGCAAACGGCCGTCGCTTCTTCAATGGCTACGGCCCCACCGAAGCCACCGTTGGCCCGGCATTGTATGAAGTGAAGCCAGATGAGCTAACCAACAGCCAATCAGTTCCGATAGGACATCCCATTGCCAACACCCAACTCTACCTGCTAGACGACTACCAACGTCCGGTTCCGGTTGGCGTGCCGGGTGAAATCCACATTGGCGGTGTGGGATTGGCGCGCGGCTATCTGAACCAGCCCGAACTCACCACCGAAAAATTCATTCCCAATCCTTTCCGTCCCAATTTGGCGGCGCGGCTCTACAAAACGGGCGATTTGGCCCGGTACCGGCCAGATGGCACGCTGTTGTTTTTAGGACGTATCGACCATCAGGTGAAGCTGCGCGGTTTCCGCATTGAACTGGGTGAAATTGAGGCGCAGTTGGAAAAGCTGGATGTGGTGAAAACGGCCGTTTTGCTCGTCCGTGAAGATACGCCAGGGGACAAACGGCTGGTGGCCTATGTTCAGCCGGTGGAGGGGATGGAGGTAGAGGAAACGGCCGTTCGTGCACATCTGCAAGCCAACCTGCCACCTTACATGATTCCTACTGCGTTTATGCTGTTGGATGAATTCCCGCTCACGCCTAATCGCAAAATTAATCGCCAAGCGCTGCCTGCGCCCGACAGCGCCCGCATGATAACCGACTACGTGCCGCCACGCGATGATGTCGAAGCCGCGCTGGTCAAAATTTGGGAAGATGTGCTGGAAATGCAGCCCATTGGCGTCACCGATAATTTCTTTAGTCTGGGCGGCCATTCGCTGCTGGCCCTGCGGATCATGGCCCAGGTGCAGCAGCAATTCACGCAGCCAATCTCGCTGACAGACCTATTTCAACAACCAACCATTGCCCATCTTGCAAATGTTCTGCGACAAGACAGCGACAGCGCTGCTGGGCCAATGTTGATTGGTTTGCAATCGCGAGGAGAAAAACGGCCGTTATTCTTCATCCATCCCTCTGGCGGCAGCGTGCATTGGTATGCGGAACTGGCGGACTATTTGGGCGAGGAACGGCCGTTTTACGGCATTCAAGCCCAGGGACTCTTCGGTGAAACAGAAATCCATACCCGCGTTGACGAAATGGCCGAGCGTTACATCGAGCTAATGCAAACTGTGCAGCCCGAAGGCCCATATCTGCTGGCAAGCTGGTCAATGGGTGTTTCCATCGTCTATGAAATGGCCCAGCGCCTTCAGGCTCAGGGGCAAACCGTTGATTTGTTAGCCATGCTAGATCAAGGCCCCACCTTACCGGCGGCAGAACCCGAGGATGACGCCGCATACTTTGTTGAGACATTTGGCAAAAATGTGCCGCTCTCTTTAACTGAACTGCGCGCTATGACGCCAGACGCCCAAATAACCCACGTTTTCCAGGAAGCCAAGCGCGTCAATTGGCTTACGCCCGACGTTTCGCTGCCGCAGTTCCGCCATTTCATAAAAATGCTGCGCACGCACACCGAAGCATGGCGCATCTATGAACCCCAGCCTTACGCCGGCCTCATCACAGTTTTTCGGGCTGAGGAGCAAGAAGCCCCCCCCCCGGAACCGGGGATGGGCTGGGAAATGTTTGCTCAGACAAACGTC
>JANTGY010000088.1 GCA_024762695.1 Anaerolineae bacterium | reverse complement strand
GTCACCGCCCGACGCTGGTCAGCTTTAGGGATATCGCTGATCCCGGCGATTAGGGTCAAATACTGACCCACGCGCAAATGATTGGGGAACAACAAACGCTCTGGTTTGAAGCCGATGAGCGGCCATAGGGGGGTGGACGGCCGTAACGTCCCCTCATCCTGGTGAATCAAACCGGCAACCAGCTTGAGCAGCGTCGTTTTGCCAGCTCCATTCGGCCCCAGCAGCCCCAACACTTCCCCTTGCGGTATCGTCAGCGAAACCTTGTCCAGCGCCGTCAACGTATAGTATCGTTTCGTCAAATTACGGATTTCAATCACGAGTAAACCTTAGTAAAATCAAAGCGGCGAAGTTGCGACGCTGCGGTATTTTAGCCGATTGTTCAATAGCTCGACACACCTACGCCAAAGTGTATTTAGTTTACCACAGGGCTTTGCAGGATTCACGTTTTACGTTTTACGTTTTACGTCTATAATCGGCAACTGTGAATACTCTGAGCCGTCCCCAACGATTCATAAGCCGTCTCGTCTACATCAATCTCATCCTGCTTGTGGGCAGTTTGGTCTGGTATTGGGCCGCGCCAGGCGAAAGCGGCGTCGCTGTCGCCATTGCCAAAAGCAAACAGATGCTGGATATGAATCTGATGGCCGAAATTCCGTTTACGCCGGAAATGATTCAAGAGGCGACGCTGGCAAATCCGGCAATGGCCGCGCTTTTAGCCGACAAAAAGACGGAGTTTGTCAACGCCGTGCCGCTCAGTTTGGGCGAAGCCCGTCCCTGGCAAGATGTAGGCTGCGGTCATCTGAATTGCGCCCATGTCGCGTACTACAATTACACCGATGGCGGAGTCATCAACAGCATTGTCAACCTGGAAACGAATGAAGTAGTCGGCGGCTGGCTGGATACGGCGGCGCGTCCGGCAGGCAGCACGCACGTTATGGATAAGGCGTTAGCCATCGCCGCTGCCGATACAGAGGTGCAAACTATTTTGGGCGATATTGGCGCGGCCGATCCGGCGATGGTTCCCATGTCGGGCTGGCTGGCCGATAATGCCTGCCGCGAGCAGTGGTGCGTTGATTTGTCTTTTCACGATCCCGCGGGCAGCGGCAAAATCGTGCATGTTTTCGTCAATATGGAGCAGGAGAATGTGGCCCGCACCTTTTTCACGCGCGGCCGTGCCGACCGCAGCGCCGCCGCCGCTCTCCCCCAGGCGCAGCCCTACAGTGATGGCTGTATTGAAAGTCATGGTTGGGATGTTTGTTGGGAGATGACGGCTCACGACGGTATCAATTTCCGCGACGCGACGTTTGAAGGGACGCTCATTTTTTCCAGCGTCAAAATCGGCCAGGTGGAAGCATGGTATCCCAGTTGGCCTGGCGGTTACCGGGATGAGATTGGCTTCGCAGCTTCGGTTCCACCGTTTGGCGGCACGCAAATTGACGATTTGGGCGACAGTTTCCAAATCAGCCAGCTTTTCACGGAATTCACCTATTGGCCCAACTGTATTTGCTGTTACCGCTATGACGAAACGGTGCGGTTTTACGATGATGGCAGTTTTGATCTCCGTTTTACCTCGCACGGTCCTGGCTGCGACGACCTATCGATTTACCGGCCATTTTGGCGGATTGATTTGGATTTGAACGGCCGTCCCAACGACAACGTCTGGGTCTGGCAAGAAAACCAATGGGCCGAAGCCACAACCGAGATGGAAATCCACCCCTTCGTGGACGATTTATCGCCCGACGGCCACAAAATCGCCACTTTGGACGGCGCCGTCAGCTACCGCTGGCACATGCAGCCTACCGACCCGCTCGGCCTTGACGAAACCCGCTTCTTCATCTTACAAAATAAAGAAGGCGAAGGGGACGGCCCCATCATCACCGGCCCCGGCGACACCTTCCAGCCGCCGCGCCAATGGGTAGACGGCGATCCGGTATCTGGCGGCGACGTTGTCTTTTGGTATGTGCCCCTTCTCAAAACCAAAAAGGGCGGCCCCTATTGGTGTATGCCCGATCCCGAACCGGATTTCTCGCCTTGCGAAGCGATTTTACGCGTCGAAACGGCCGGCGAACTCGTCCAGCCCAGCGTAGAAGAAATTGCCGAAGCGGAGGTAGAAGCGGCGGCCACCGTCCCGCCCCAACCAACGCCTACGCCCGCCCCCACACCTACGCCGCGCCCCATCCAGGGCGAGGCGGCCGAGGATGTGATCCTCAATGCCGGCTGCGGCGCCTGCCACAAAATCGGCAGCCTGGGCGAAGCGCATAAAGTCGGCCCCGATTTATCAACGATTGGGGCGGTGGCGGCGACGCGCATCGCCGGAATGACGGCCGAAGCGTATTTGCGCCAATCCATCCTGGCCCCCAACGCCTACATTGTGCCCGACTGCCCCAACGCCCCCTGCATCGCCAACATTATGCCCCGCGATTACGAAACGCGGCTCAGCCCGCAGCAAATTGACACGATAGTCGCTTATTTGTTGACGCTGACGGAAATCGTGCCAGAGACAGAACCGACAATCATTGGGGAAGACACGGCCGTTTCCCCCGCTCCCAAAAACATCGCCGCCCCCAAAACAGTCAACAATCAACCGCAAAACAATACCGCCCTCCTCGTCGTCCAACTCTTACTCCTCACCCTAGTGTTTTTGCTCACTCTGTTCCGCCTCTTCAAGCAGCCGACGGAAACCCACGATAGCGGTAATCCGTAACCCGTAATCCGTAATCCGTAACCCGTAATCCGTAATCCGTAACCCGTAATCCGTAATCCGTAACCCGTAATCCGTAACCCGTAACCCGTAATCCGTAACCCGTAACCCGTAACCCGTAATCCGTAACCCGTAACCCGTAATCCGTAATCCGTTTTCCGTTTTCTGTTTTCTGTTGCCTGTTTTCCGTTGCCTGTTTCCCCCCCTCGCTTCACGCCCAATTCACCCGCTTTGCACTCCCCATTAACGTCCAATTAGCGACTGATGATTAACATTAAGGGTGTCGCTCGTTTGTTAATAAATCTGGCAACGCCGCACCCTCATCGCTCTTGATTCATAAAGGGGGAATCTCTCGGAAACGGCCGTCCCTCCGTCCCCATCGCCCCCAGCCAAAAATACAAACCCAGCGACGCAATTTACCAGTCTAATAGTGCAAAAGGAGTCGCTATGTTCCACACAGGAGGTTCACCCGTTTGGCCGGATCGTTGGCAAGCTTTGGCGCAGGAATTAACCCATCTGCAAGCCAATTTGCCCGATCCGACGCTCAAAGCCCTCGCCGCCAGCTTAAAAGCATTTGGCGGGAGCCAGTTCAATTTCTTTCGCGACGGTTTTGTTAACGGCCGTCTGCAACCCTCAGCCTTGTACCCGGTAGAATATGTTCTGCAAACCACGCTCGATCAGGTCGGCTACGACATTGCCGTCTACCAGCAAGCCGCCTACCAGCGCAGTGGGGGAGGCGCTGCCCTACAAAAGGCGGATCAACTGGCTTATTTGGCCCTCAAACCGGCGATTGACAGCGGGCTGCTCAAACAAGCAACCGTCTTCACCTATTTCAACAAGTCGCCGCTCAGCCGCAACATCCCTTACGCGCCGCTGGCTTTGGTGGCTGTGCCGTTCACGAGTACGGCCGTGCCCCGCGACCTGTTAGCCACCCCCCACGAAATCGGGCATTATGTCTACTGGAACAGCCCTGGCTTAATCGCCGCCCTGCGCGATTTACTGCCGGTGCAGCCCGATTGGTTGAGCCGTTGGCAGGAAGAAATTTTCGCCGATGTCTATGGCTGCTTGATTGCCGGGCCGGTCATTGGGCTGGATTTCCAGGACATCTTGTTTGACGACAGCCTGCAAGATTTCATGAGCGATGATGGCGAGCATCCGGTGGAGGCGATTCGCCCCTATGCCTACACGAAGGTTTTGACCGAATTGGGCTACACCGATGCTGCCGCCGCCCTTAACAAACGCTGGCAGAAGATGTTGGCCGCCCGCAACAATCCGGAACAGTTCATCCCCGTCAGCGATTTTGAGCGGATCAGCCTGGCAGAAGCGCAGGTCAAACTAGAAGCGTTCGCCCTCAAAATTCTCGATTACCTGACCAAAACACGCAAGTTTAATCCAAAGACACGCTGGTCGGAAGATTTACCGAATGGGGCCAAAGTGGAAACGCTTTATGAAAAGTTTGACAAATGGGTCAATGGACTGTCGGCAAACCCCGCCCCCACCCTGCGCGTTGCAGGCAACAAGGTTGGCGTGGATATCAATGGCGCGCTAACCAACCCGCGACAACTGGGCAAAACCCAAACCTGGATTGACGAATTGAAAGAGCTAACTAGCGATACACTCCCACCCGAAGCATGGATTCCTGTTATTTCCACCGATGGCTGGAACGTGAACGGGCCAGATGATAATTGGCCACCCTAGAATCTTGATTTAACATATATGAGGGCATTCCTTTTACGGGATGCCCTCATCACGTTGGCAATAAAAACATTATTAAATACGCTCTGTCAAACGTTCTTGTAATTCAATGGTTAGAGTTTTGTTTGGAATTTGTTGGGCGATTTCTAACGCCTCATTCCATGCCTCAACTGCCTTCTTGTTTTGATCATTACAGGCCCAAACATCACCTAACCTCTGCAATGCAAATGCGATGCCAGGTTTATCATCCAAAACTCGGCAAAGAGCCAAACTTTGCTCACTGTATCGCAATGCATCTTTGCAAGCTTGTTGGCGATGACTAATTTCACTCAAGACATAAAAAACCATCGCTTGCCGCCGCCGATCGCCTAAATTCCGCCCCATATCCAAACTCTTTAACGCCATTTCTTTCGCTTCTTGATACTTCTCTTGTCTTAAAAAGACACCGGCCATATCCAATAGAATAACGCTGCGCTCAACCTGGTCTTCAAGTTCATCGGCTAATTCAAAAGCCTTTTGAAGATGGGACTCAACCAAACCCAAATCGCTACCTAAAATCCGTAAGGTTCTGGCCAAAACGCGTAACATCCGTAAAAGACCCATTTTATCGTTTAGTCCCTTCTGAATGCTCAAAGAGTGCTCGAACAATGGCCGGGAAGTTTCATAATTACCGCGGCTAAACTCCAATTGGGCCTCTTGAAAAATTATCTCTGCTATTCCTTTTTGATCGTCTAAAGATTCCCTTATCTCCCTACAAGCCTCTAAGTAATGCGTCGCATTCTCAAAATCAACTTGATGTTTAGCTAATATAGCTAGTTGATAAAGAGTATCTGCTTCACTAGCAAAATCTCCTAACTCTTTAAAGAGCATCAAACTGGCAAGATATTTTTCTTCTGCAACATCCCAATCATTTTGTTCCCAACAAATATAGCCCCAATGGTAAAGGCAGCGGGCCAGTGCTGGTTGGTCATTTAAGGCTTCGGCGGCTGTTACTGCCAGGGGAAAGGCTCGTCGGGCTTCGAAGTAACGGCCGCGTCGGAACCAGGCGGGCTGCAAGGTTTCGGTCATCTGCACAACCGTCGGCCACAAACTCCTTTCGTATGCCTCTTCAATACTGGCCGATAGATTCTCCCACTCCGGTTCCAGTGCGGCGTAATTTTCCTGGTTTGCCTGGGCATACGTCTGAAAATAATCGATCATGCGCCGGAAGGGGGGGTCATCGTCGCCCAACTTTTCTTTGGCGAAGAGGGATAATAGATTATGTTGGCGGAAACGGCCGTCTTCATCCTCATTAAGTAACGAAAGCGTCACCAACAAATCCAACTGGGAGTGCATTGGGAATTGGGTCAACTCAGCCACCGCCGCCATTGCCCTCACATGGAAATCGCGCCCGCCAAAAACAGACAGCATGGCAAAGATACGCTGCAGGTTTGCATCCAATCCTTCCCAACTTAATTCAAAGGAAGTCCGAACCGCCTCACCATGTTCGGCCAGGCCATATTGCAGCCTTTCCAGCAGCCAGCTTAAACGGCGGCGGGGCAAAAGGGCCAAACGCTGTGCGGCCAAAGCGATAGCCAGCGGCAGCCCATCCAATAATTGGACAATGCGATCGGCCGTTTCCTCTTCCGCCGTTACGCGTTCCGGCGTGACAATATCTGCCAAAAGGGCACGGCCGTCTTGCGGCGACAACCTATCAACCTCAACGACCTGCGCCCGCAAAGCCTGCGCCCAACGGGCATCGCGCATCGTCAGCAAAACCACACACCAGGGGCTGTCGGGAATAAACGAGCGCAACCAGGATGAGCCAATCACATCGTCAAAAACAATGAGTACCTGCTTCTCTTGCAACAAATCGCGGATAACTGCCGCCCGCTCCTCCAAATCGGGGATGCGACTAAAGTCATAACCGTACCCTTTGGCCCAGCGTTCGGCTACCGATTTAGGATCGTCGGTTGCCGCGTGCGTCCACAATACGCCATCCGGGAAAGCATCGCGCAGTGCATGGGCTGCTTCTATCGCCATCGAAGATTTGCCAATCCCGGCCATCCCAACCAGCGCAAAAACGCGGTTCGTCCCCGGCTGAAGCAATTTCTCGCGTAGTCGAGACAATTCCTTCGCCCGTCCGATAAAATGAGGAATGAGTTTGGGCGCTAAAAAGGGCGCTCCGTCCGCCTCAATCAATAGCGGTTCGGCGATTTGGGGAGCCTGCCCTTCCTCCATCGCCAAAATCTGTTCGTATAGTTGCTGCGTCACCTCTGTGGGCAGGGCGCCAAATTCGTCCCACATCACCTGGCGGCAAATCTCAAACTGCTTTAACGCCTGGGCGCGTTGACCGCTGCGGGCGTACATCCGCATCAACTGTTGGTGGGCGTCTTCCCGCCACTCGTCCAGACGCAGCAGCCGTTGGGCATACCTGATGCCGGCCTCGTAATCTTCTTGCTCGATGCAAATATCGATCAACTGATCGAATGCGTCTAAAACCAACTGTTTGAGCCGTGCCCGTTCAGGCAAAATCCAATCGGTATACAAAGATTCGCCATCAATTACGACGCCTTCCATGAAGTCGCCCTGGTAAAAGGCAACCGCTTCGCGCAAAATCGCCCGTCGGGCGGCGCCTTTGGCTCTGTCGGCCCGCTTCAGCGTGTACTCAAACATCTCGACATCCAGCCAATATGAAGCGGCCCGGTTAAAGGCGAGGGTCTGACGGCTTATGTGTAGATGGTTTTTGAATAGAGGACGTATTTTGGCAAGGGCGACGCGAAGATTTCGGCTAGCGAAATCATCCCTCATTTCGCCCCACAGGGCGCCGGCTATTTCGATGCGGGGGAAATCGCGGTTGTGGCTAGCGAGGTAGCAGATGAGGGCGTGGGATTTTAGGGGGAGACGTCCATTTACCTTTGCACCGTCCAACGTCAGTTGCGGCGCCCCCAACAATGTCAGCCGTAATTCCGCCATGCCTCTTCCCGCGTGAATCAGCTTTGTCGCCAATAAACGCTAATCAACACACTTCTCATTAGCGAACCATTAACGATGCTCTGTTACAGTACCTTTATTCGCTCGCTGTTTAAATCAAGCGATGCGCAAACAAAAGGAAAAGGAACAGAAATAATAACTATGTCACTCCCAATTATAGACCACATTCAACGCCAGCGTCGAGGCGCTCATAATTATCATGTATATATGGTGCGCGTTTGGTCTCAACCGGAAACTGATGGAGACGCTATTCGCCTCACCGCTGAAGATACGCGCACTGGCGCCAGAAAGGGTTTCACAGATTGGGACAACCTGGTACAGCACCTACAAAGTCAAACGGCGCCAGGAAGTTCATAGACAATATCTGGAAGCAGCATGAAGTCTATTTTAGTTATAGGTAATAACGCAAAGACACGGGCCACTCTACAAGATTTGCTAACCTTAACATGGCCGCATATCGCAGTTATGACGGCCGAAACGGGGCCAAAAGGATTACATCTCGCCCACGAGATGCGCCCCGACATAATTTTGCTTGAATGCAATCTGCCCGGCGGCGGAATGGACAGCTATCAAACGGCAAAGGTGTTACGCCATCTGCCTGAGACCCAATCCATCCCCCTGATTGCCCTCGCTCAAAATCAGGAATCGCCCAACCAACAGGTTATTGGCTTGCAAAACGCTTGCCATGCCTGGCTAACCAAACCAGTGGCGGCTGATGCGCTTGTTAACGCCATCACAACGGTGCAAACAGCCGACAGCCGCGCTGCATAAACCGCCATTTTCACAGGAGGACGGGTAGGCTCTCATAAAGTTGTTCCCCTTAAGACGGAGGAGTCCCCACGAGATGACCGGTAAGCGATAAAAGCCTCTTCCCATCGCTTATCGGTCGTTTCGCGTTTCGCCTACATTGCCGTAAAATCCCAACTAATCATCTTTTGACCGATAGGGCGGTTTTCCAACTGCCTCTATAATGGCGCTTCTCCTTAATAAAACGGGGTCTTTCGGATCTCCTGGGGTTTACCGTAATCCGTAATCCGTAATCCGTAATCCGTAATCCGTGATACGTAATGCGTGATACGTAATGCGTGAAGCGCCTCTGGTTACGTATCACGGATTTCGCATCACGCCATGATTACCCCACGAATTCCCAAAGCGCCATAAAACTTTGCTCTTGTTATTCCCGCACAGGCGGAAATCCGCTCTTCCGATGAAGATGGAGGCCTGTCTTCGAAGGCATGACAATTGTGTGTAGTTGTTAGATTGACTTATGAACGCCTCATCATTATTTTGGCGCGGGTTGGTGATTGGATTTGCCATCGCTGCGCCGGTCGGCCCGATTGGTTTATTGTGCATTCAACGGACGCTGCAAAACGGCCGTAAACATGGGCTGGTTTCTGGTTTAGGCGCCGCCAGCGCCGATGCCGTTTATGGGACTATCGCCGGGTTTGGCCTGACTGTCATCTCCAATGCATTGGTTAAGCAGCAATTATGGTTGAGTCTGATTGGCGGGCTGTTCCTCCTCTACCTCGGCATTCGGACATTCTTCGCGCCGCCAGCCGGTGAATCAGCCCAGGCCAAAGCCAGCGGGCTGGCCCAAGCCTACGGGACAACTTTTATACTCACGCTCACCAACCCCGTTACCATCCTCTCTTTCATCGCCATTTTTGCCGGGATGGGGCTGGCTGCCGAAGATCGCGGGGCGGGTGAAGCGATGACGCTGGTGGCCGGGGTGACGACCGGTTCTGCCGCCTGGTGGCTTTTGCTCAGCGGCGGCGTTTCGCTGCTGCGCGACAAATTCAACCAAACAGCAATGCGCTGGGTCAATCGGGCGGCTGGCATCATCATTGGCGGCTTTGGCTTATACACGTTGGCAATGTTGTGGCGGTAGGCGGCCGAAAAATACCTGCCAAACGGCCGTTCCTACGCAGGGTTTTTCCAAACTCATAAAAAAACTTGTACGCTTCAAATTCTAATGACCAATCTTTAGGGGCGTCGCCTCGGCGCTGCGCGCCTGGCGACGCCAAGGAGAGTGGGTTTTTTCAATTTTTGGGGTCGTTTGACCCCAAAAATTGAAAAAACCCCTTTGCCACACCCGGCTCACAAAATATAAGTTTGACGCGCAGCATTGCCCAAACTGATAAATTTATTATGAGTTTGGAAAAGTCCTGCGTTCCTACGTGCCGAAATGCTAACCGACTGATAAACTAGCAAGTAATCAAAACCATCTAAAGTACCGAGGTAACCAATGGAAGACCTAATCGCACAATTACAAGCTTTGCAAGAGACCGTCAACCAACTACGGAGGCGGCTTTGACGTCGCTAATAAAGTTGACCAAGTAATCCAAATGGAACAACTAGTCGCCGCGCCCGACTTTTGGGACGACTCCGCAAAGGCGCAGGCGATGATGCGCGATCTGACCAAATTGCGCGATGAAGTAACGGTGTGGGAACAGGTGAGCGGTCGTCTGCAAGATTCATTGGATTTGGCCGAGCTTGGCGATGAGGAATTAGGCGCTGAGTTAAGCGCAGAAGTCAAAACATTGCAGGCGCAAGTTGCTAATTTGGAGTTTCGGGCCTTGTTTTCCGGCAAATACGACAATGAAAATGCAATTTTTGCCATCCATGCCGGAGCTGGCGGCACCGAGGCCCAGGATTGGGCTGAAATGTTACAGCGTATGTTTATTCGCTGGGCCGAGTCGCATAATTTTAAGGTGTCCATCCTAGACCAAAGCGCTGGCGATGTGGTGGGGATTAAAAGCTGTTTAATGCAGTTTGAAGGAGATTGGGTGTACGGCCGTCTTAAATCCGAACGCGGCGTGCATCGGCTGGTACGTATCTCACCCTTCGACTCCAATAAAAAAAGACACACCTCCTTTGCCAAAGTGGAAGTGTGGCCGGATGTGGCCGAAGATATTGAAATCGAAATCGATCAGAAAGATTTAAGGATTGATCGTTTTCGGGCCAGCGGCGCCGGCGGTCAGCATGTACAAAAGAATGAAACAGCCATACGCCTCACTCATTATCCAACGGGCATTGTGGTTTCTTGCCAAAACCAGCGCTCCTTAACGCAAAACATGGAAACAGCAATGAAAATCCTCAAGTCCCAATTGTTCGACTTGGAACGGCGCAAGCAGGAAGCGGAAATGGCCCAGTTAAAAGGCGAGGATATTTCCGCCGAATGGGGCAGTCAGATTCGTTCTTACGTACTGCACCCTTACAAAATGGTCAAAGACCATCGCACCAGTTATGAAACAGGCAACACGCAAGCCGTGCTAGACGGCCGTCTTGACGATTTCATGGAAGCATTTCTTAAATATCAACTTGGCGAGAACGATGAATGACGGAAGACGCAAGACGAATAAGTCGTCTTGCGTCATTCGTCTTACGTCTTTCGCCATAACAGGAGGCTGTAATGAGTAAACGAAATCTGGATGAAAAACGACGACGCGCCGGAAAACGGCCGTCCCGACCAGCGCGACCGGCCCAATCGACCGCTCGCCGCGCCGCAAAAAGACGGGTGCGCCCAGCCAAGCGCGTCGCCGCCCGCCGCGCCAATGCCGCCAAACGCCCCATGCCTAAACCGCCCGCCCGACGGCCGTTACGCCCGTCGGAACGTCCGGCAGTACGCCCTGCCGCCCAAACTGCCGCCATCGCTCCAGAGCTGCAATCCCAAATGACGGCCGTTCAAACGCAATTTGCCACCCTGGAAAGCAAAGCTCAACTGGGCACAGTGTACGAGGCCATCGGCGCATTCGACGCTAAACTGGTAGACCTGCCGTTGGCGTTGGAAGCCCTGCGCAGTCGCGGTTATGTGCATGCCGAGCAATTGGAGGATCGTCTGGAAGCGCTAGAAAACAGTTGGGACGATACCCGGCCCCGCGTTGAAGCCACATTACAGCAGCATGTAACCCGTTTAGACCGGGAACTGGATGACGTTGAACGCCAGGTGCAGCGGCTGCGGCCTACCTCTTCGATGATTCGTTCCGCCGAAGTGAAATTGAACGGCCTGGATAACCAGATTTCCGGAGCGGAAACGGCCGTCGCCAACCTTTACAACGCTCTCCAATCCGACCTAAACGCCATCCAGCGGGACCTAAACCGGGCCGCCGCCATGATGGACGCCCTGGACGAATCTCAGGCCATTCGTTTACGCGAAACGGAGGGGCCGCTGCTAGCCATTAAAACAGAATGGCGGCGCGACGGCGACGAAGGACCGGAAGGGATGCTCTTCCTCACCGACCAACGCCTCCTTTTTGAACAGCGCGAAGAAGTCGTCACCAAGAAACGGTTTGGCATTTTCAAGGCCGATTCGGAAATGATTCAGGAACTACTCTTAGAAGCGGAAGTCGCCCACATTGAATCAGTCGGAGCCAAAGAGGAAGGCGGTTTTCTGGGCATGGGCAAAGACGATATTTTGGACATCGTTTTCACCGCCGACGGCCCGCTTTCCCGCGCTCGTTTCCATCTCAAAGGGCAGGATTCGGCCGATTGGGCGGCGATGATCAAACGCATCCAAACGGGCGAAATTGACGACGACCGAGCGCAAGAGTATCTGGATGAATTGGAGGAAGCGCAGGCAACGGCCGTATCCTTCCCCACCCAATGCCCCAATTGCTTTGCGGCCGTGCCCACCCCGCCGCGCGGCATAACCAGCGTCGCCTGCGAATTTTGCGGCACAACCATCGTTCCTGAGTAAACATTAGACATTGTTGGAAATAGAAATTGGGGACACAGCGGACACGCAAAGATACGTGGAGTGGGAAGAAAAGAGGCTCTTTGGGAATGCGGGGTAATTACGGCGTGATGCGTAATCCGTGATGCGTAACCAGAGGCGCTTCACGGATTACGGTAAACCCCAGGAGATTCGAAAGACCCAGAAAAGAGAAATAATTTGCTGAATTTTAAGCTAAATCGGGCATAACTCATGCCTTGATGAGATAGATTCTCTCTATTTCCGCTCTGCGAATCTCTGCGCAACCTCCTGGTTACCTTTCTCTGTGGATTTCCATGCAGATTGTTCCCGATAATGTCTATCAGGGTCGATTCAACCAATCCGCCACCACCCCCGCTTTGTAATGCCCAATCGCGGCAAACATTGCCTG
>JANTGY010000087.1 GCA_024762695.1 Anaerolineae bacterium | reverse complement strand
CGCCGAAAATTTCCATCTCGCCCACCCAGACGCGCTTCATTTTGACGGCCCGGCCGATGTTTTGCGTAAAGTACAGGTCAACGGCCGTTCGCCCGATGTGTATCGCTTGTTCGTTGGTGACGTAAACGGCCGTGCGCAAGACGCGCGGATTGGGATTGGCCGGGTCTAACGGCAGGACTTCAACCCGATTCCCATCGTACACCGCCATCCCCGAATTGGTCGTGCCAAAATCCATCCCAACGAGCATAGTTTCGTTCCCTTATCCGCAGATGACACAGATTTCACAGATTCAACACAAGCGAAGCGGCAAAATCTGTGTCATCTGTGAAATCTGTGGATTTTAATGTCAGAGACTTCACTTAAAAACGGCCGTTCAAATAAGCCTGCAAAAACTGACCCGTATACGACGCCTCAACCTGCGCCACCTCTTCCGGCGTACCTTCCGCCACAACTTCGCCGCCGCGGTCGCCGCCCTCCGGCCCCAGGTCAACCAGATAATCGGCCACCTTAATAATGTCCAGATTATGCTCAATGATGACAACCGTATTGCCCTTGTCCGCCAGCCGGTCCAACGCCTCAATCAGTTTAGCCACATCATGCGAATGCAAACCCACCGACGGCTCATCCAAAATATAAATCGTGCGCCCAGTGGCGATTTTCGACAACTCACGGCTCAACTTCACCCGCTGCGCCTCGCCGCCGCTTAAAGTCGGCGCCGGTTGGCCCAAATGGATGTAACCCAAACCTACATCCATCAACGTTTTCAACTTGCGCTTAACGCGCGGGATATTCTCGAAAAATTCCAGCGCCTCGGCCACACTCAAATCCAAAACCTCGGCGATATTCAGCCCCTTGTAAGCCACTTGCAGCGTTTCCCGGTTGTACCGCGCCCCATGACAAATATCGCAGGGCACATAAATATCGGGCAAAAACTGCATCTCAATGCGATTTTGTCCTTGCCCGCTGCACGCCTCACAGCGCCCGCCCTTGACATTAAAGCTGAACCGCCCCGGCTTGTATCCTCGAATTTTACTTTCTGGCAAATTGGCAAACAATTCCCGAATCGGGTTGAACAAATTCGTATACGTTGCCGGATTCGAGCGCGGCGTGCGGCCGATTGGGCTTTGGTCAATCTCAATCACTTTATCCAGATGTTCCAGCCCCTCGATGCCTTTGTGTTGGCCCGGCAAATCTTTGGAGCGGTAGAAATGTTGGTGCAGCTTTTTGCTCAAAATCTCGATCATAAACGAGCTTTTACCGCTGCCGCTGACGCCGGTGATGCAGACAAATTTCCCCAATGGGATTTTGATGTCCACATCCTTCAAATTATTCTCGCTGGCTTCGTGAATAACCAAAAATTCGCCGCTGCCTTCGCGCCGTTTGGCTGGGATGGGAATGCGCTGACGGCCGCTTAAATAAGCCCCGGTCAGCGATTTTTCATCGGCCGACACCGCTTCCGGCGTCCCCTCAGCCACAACCTCGCCGCCCAGCTTGCCGGCGCCCGGCCCTAAGTCTACAATCCAATCCGCCTCGCGCATCGTATCTTCGTCGTGCTCCACCACCAGCACCGTGTTGCCCAAATCGCGCATTCCTTTTAGCGTGCGAATCAGGCGGGCATTGTCGCGTTGATGGAGGCCGATACTCGGTTCGTCCAGCACATACAACACGCCCATCAACTGGCTGCCAATCTGTGTCGCCAGGCGAATGCGCTGCGCTTCGCCGCCGCTCAATGAGCCGGCTGTGCGATCCAGCGTCAGGTAGTCCAACCCGACATTCATCATAAACTGAAGCCGCTCATTGATTTCCTTCAAAATAGGCGTAGCGATGAGCTGCTGGCGGGGCGTCAAGGGCGTATTGTTCTTATCGCGCAGACGTTCTGCCCAGGGCAGGATATTGATGACTGGCTGCTGCGTGACTTGGCTGATATTGCAATCGTCAAGCGTCACAGCCAAAGGAACAGGCTGCAAGCGCGTCCCTTTGCAGACCCCACAAGGTCGGTGCACCATGAAATCTTCTAAACGTCCGCGTACGTAATCAGATGTGGATTCGTGGTAACGGCGTTGCAGGTTGTTGATAACGCCCTCGTACTTTGTCCGGTATTCGCGTTTGTCGCCGTCCCGATTGATGTAGGTTACCGACACTGATTCCTGCCCGCTGCCGTAGAGCAAAATATGCATTTGGGCTTCGGTTAGCTGGCTTACGGGGACGTTAATGGGAATGTCGAAATGAACGGCCGTTGCTTTGATCAACTGCCAATAATATCCCGCTTTGTCCTGTGTCGGCCAGGCAGTGATAGCGCCTTCATCCAACGTCAAATCTTTATTGGGAACAACCAAACTTGCGTCTATCGCTTTTTGCGTGCCCAATCCCTGACAGGCGGGACAAGCTCCGTGCGGGCTGTTAAAGCTGAAGGTGCGCGGCTCAATTTCGGGGATGCTGGTGCCGTCATACGGGCAGTAGAGATGTTCAGAATAAAGATGATCGGTGGGATTGTCGCGGTCGGTGACATCATTGATGATGACAATACCGCCGCCCAGCCGCAGCGCCGTTTCGATGGAATCGGTAAGGCGAGTACGGTCTGACTGCGCTTCTTCGCTGTCATCATCATGAGAATGACTGATGACGAGCCGGTCGACGATGGCTTCGATGGTGTGGTTTTTGTAGCGGTCAAGTTCGATTTCTTCATCTACGGAGCGCATCTCGCCGTTGACGCGAACGCGGACGAAGCCAGCTTTACGCACGTCGTCAAACACGCCTTGGTGATGCCCTTTGCGGTCCTTGATAAGCGGCGCCAATATCTGAATGCGGCTGTTTGGCGGCATTTTGAGGGCTTGTTCAACGATTTGTTCGGCCGATTGGGGCATGACGGGACGGCCGCATTCCGGGCAGTGAGGCGTACCAACGCGGGCAAAAAGCAAGCGCAGATAATCGTAAATCTCGGTGACGGTGCCGACGGTGGAGCGTGGATTTTGGCTGACTCCTTTCTGATCAATGGAGACGGCCGGACTCAAGCCTTCAATCTGATCCACGTCCGGTTTTTCCATTTGTCCCAGGAACTGGCGGGCATAGGCGGAAAGGGATTCAACATAGCGGCGCTGCCCCTCGGCAAAGATGGTGTCGAAGGCTAACGAGGATTTGCCGGAGCCGGAGATGCCGGTGATGACGACGAGTTGGTCGCGGGGGATTTCTACGTCAATATCTTTCAGGTTATGTTCGCGCGCGCCGCGCACGACTATTTTGTCCAGGGACATAAATTGAGCCTCATTGAATCTTTTTTGGTGAATTAGCAGACCGTTTATTCTATCATGGATACAGTCGCACATCACGGCCGTTTCGCAGATTTTAAGGAAACATTCCAATGGTTTGCCAGTGAAAACAGCGTAAGTTGGGCCAATCGTTGCCAAACAGCCAAAAACATTGATAATTGCTTCTATGCCAACAAGCGAGGTGAAATGATGAATCCAATAAAAGTGTCACGCTCTTTTATCGCCGGCGATGCGCTGGCTGAAGTGATTGGACGCGAATACGATCTGGGGCCGGTGAGCTGCAAGATGTTTAGCAAGATGGTACGCACGCAAGATAATGACCATTATCAGGTGAAGACAACCGACGGGACAAAATATGTGGCCCGCATTTACCAATTTGGCGGCCCGCTAGAACGAGAAGAATCGGACTATCTATTTGAAATGGATTGGCTAAACTTTCTCAAAGCGAATGGTATGCCTGTGTCGTATCCGATTGGGCGGCGCGACGGCCGTTACCTGGGCAGCGTTAATGCCCCTGAAGGCAAACGATATTTCGCCTTGTTCAGCTTTGCTCCAGGCGAAGCCCTGGCCCTAAATGACGCCGAACAACTGTACCGCTGCGGCGCTGAGATGGCCCGCATCCACATGGTTTCCAACAAGTTCCAAAGCCAGCACAATCGAGCCATCATGGATTTAGAAAATTTGGTGGACAAGCCAGTTGCTCGCATCATGAGTTTATGGGACGAGAGCCGAGCCGATGATTTAGAGATCGTCCTTACGGCAGCGGCCGAAGCCAAAGAAGAGATTTTGGCTTTACTGCGGAATGAAGAGTCTTCGGAAGATAGCTGGGGGCCGATTGGCGGCGATTTCCATAACGCCAGCGTGCGTTTTGATAAAAATGGCAATCCAACTTTCTTCAACTTCGATTTATGCGGCTTTGGTTGGCGTTCCTACGACATCGCCACATTTTTGCTTAACACCGGACTAATGCACAAATCCACCGACCTATCGGAAGCATTTTTTGCCGGTTATTATTCGGTGCGCGAATTGTCCCGCAATGAACATGCGGCCATTTCCCCCTTCCTCACGATTCGGCGCGTTTGGATGACTGGTTCGTTCACAATGGATCAAGGCATGGTCGGCCACACCTTCATCGCGTCTATTTGATAACCTTGATAACGCGTGGGGACGTTTGCCAGATTGTCCCCACGCGTTTTTTTCATGACTAAAGCGCTAGGTCGCGGCGCTGTTAATCCCCCCTTTTAGCCGTAAATTCCTAAAGTCGTAACCATCTTAATCATGCTATAGTCACTTTATGGTAGAAAGTGTCTGTAGTAGCTGATTGAGCATAAAGGCCAGTGGCTTTGTGTTCAGATTAGAGCATATGAACAGGTTAACCGAACAAACTATTGGAAAAACCTTTAGGCAAAAAGGACAGGGCATGATGGAGTATGCCCTGATTTTGGCCTTCATTGCCGCCGGTTCGATTTTAACGCTGGCGGCTGTGGGCGGCGATGTAGGCGATGTGTTCAGCCGCGTCATAGATTCTATTAGCTCGAATGATCCTGATTTACCGCCGGAAACCATTGCCGTCAGCGTCCTGAATGAGCAGAGTCAAGGCGTTGCAGGCACATGGGTTTATGCTTTTGACGAAGCGGGCGATTGGACGGGGCTTTCTAAGCAGACTGACAGCGAAGGCGTTGCCCTGTTTGAAAAAATGGAACGCGGCGTTTACCAGTTTTTAGCCTACAAAAGCCCTCATTATTATTGGTCGAATACGATTTCTTTCCCCCAACAGAATCGGGCGGAAATTGTTATGCGGATTCAATCGTTTACGGTGGATGTGATTGACGGCGGCGGGGACGGCATCCGCAATGTGTATGTGTATGCTTATACGTCTAATGAAAAGTATTGGTTGGGCGTATACGGCCGTACCGACAAAAACGGCGCCGTTACCCTTGATTTACCCGATGGCGATTATAAATTTCGGGCATATCATCGCGGCCAATGGTATTGGTCGCCAGCGGTAAACTCGCCAGCCCAAGACCATACCGTGATTGACACCCAGGAACGGCCGTTTACCGTAACCATCGTCAACGAGGCCGGCGATAATATAGAAGTCAAGAATCTTTACGTGTATGGCTATACCGAAAACGGCTCCTACACGGGCATTTATGGGCGGACGGATAAAAACGGCCGTGTCGAATTAACCGTGCCCGCCGGACGATTTAAGTTCCGGGTTTACTACCAGGGCAGCAACTATTGGTCAGGCGTAGTCGCCGCCCCAGACGCCGATTCCACCGTCATCGAAACTGGCGAACGGCCGTTCACCGTCAACATCGTAGACAACAACGGCCAACCAACCAAAAATGTGCGCGTCTATGTTTACACCGGCAATGGCGTTTATGTCGGCTCAAACGCAAAGACAAACAAAGATGGAGAGGTCGTATTGAACATCCCAACCGGCAACTTTAAGTTTAGAGCCGATTACAAAGGGTCTACCTTTTGGTCGGCGATAGTCAGCAACCCGCCAGCAACATCCACAACAATTACTGTGAGCAAGTGAGGATAACCAGATGACTGACGAGAACCATGATGGTTTTGAAAAAAGAATAGACTCCTTACGCGATGAATATGCGGAATCAGCCGCTGATTTTGCCGAACAATCAGAACCCAAAGTGGGGAAGGAGATGCGTCCGCGTCGTTTCCCGCGCATCGTTTCCTACGGGATGGGCGTCTTGGCGGCAGCGATGTTGGCGATTGCGATTTTCCTTTTTAACGCCCAAGCCCAACCGGAAACGGCCGTAACCAACCTGCCCCCGGAAACGGCCGTCGCTGCCGATTCAGAAAATCTTTTGCCCACACCGCCCTTCATGGAAGCCCCGCCGCTGCCCGACGACGCCATTTTACCGCCGCCAGAACCAACCCCCTGGCCCACGCCGCCCATCGAGCTAGAAAGTCCGCCAGAAGATGGCGCCGATTCGGGGTAATTACAGCTACAAAAAGAAAAGGGCGCAGATGATAAATCCGCACCCTCTGTTCCATAAACAAAAGTGCCCCCGCCAGGACTCGAACCTGGGCTTTCGGCTTCGGAGGCCGACACTCTATCCTCTGAGCTACGGGGGCATTTGCAACGAGGGATTCTGCCATAGAGCAGGGTAAATGTCAAATCCAACAAGAGCGTGCAGTATGAATTCTCAACCATCCATCAACCATAAATCAGCCCGTCAATTCGGCCAGGGATTGGTCGAATACGCCCTCATTTTAGTCGCTGTGGCCGCAGCTGCCGTCCTCGGTTTAACCGCCACGGGAACCAATGTCCGCGATGTGTTTGAGCGCGTCGTAAACGGTCTCAATGGCGTCGAAGAAAACCCCGGCCATATCGTCGTCAGCGTCGTGGACAACGAGGGGGAAGGCATCCCCAATGTGCGCGTTTACGGCTACACCGATTCATATCGCTACACGGGCCGTTATGGCAATACAGACGCCAACGGCGATCTCACTTTTGAAGAGATGGACGACGGCCGTTATAAATTCCGCGCCTACTACCAAACCCATGATACGTGGTCGGATGCGATTGCCTGGCCTGACCAATGGCACGCAGTCATCGAGACGGGACAACGGCCGTTCACCGTCAATGTCGTAGACCACGCCGGGGATGGCATCAACAACGCCCGCGTTTACGCTTTCAATGAGAAAGGGTGGTACACCGGCCTCTATGGCAACACCGACAGCGCCGGCCAACTCACGCTTAATCTGGCCGACGGCCAATTCAAGTTCCGCGCCGATTATCAAGCGCACCAATTCTGGTCAGAAGTGGTTACGACGCCGGACAAAAATGAGGCGACGGTGCAGACGGGGCAACGGCCGTTCACCGTCAACGTGGTAGACCACGCCGGCAATGGTCTGAACAATGTACGCGTTTACGCTTTTACCGCCAAGTCAGGCTACACCGGCTTGTATGGCAACACCGACGCCAACGGACAATTGACGCTCAACATAGTGGACGGCCAATTCAAGTTCCGTGCCGATTATCAAACCCATCAATACTGGTCGGAGTTAATGAATACGCCCGATGACGCCGAAGCGACCGTGAATACCGGGCAACGGCCGTTCACCGTTAACGTCGTAGACAACGCCGGAGTCGGGTTAAACAATGTGCGCGTTTATGCGTTCAACGAAAGGGGCTGGTATTCGGGCATCTACGGCAATACCGACGAAAACGGACAGGTTACGCTCGATCTATCCGATGGCGATTTCAAGTTCCGCGCCGACTATCAAACCCATCAATTCTGGTCTGACCTGGTCAATACGCCGGCAAAAGATTCGGCGACGGTACACACGAAGCAACGGCCGTTCACCATTAACGTGGTAGACAACGCCGGAGTCGGCATCAACAATGTGCGCGTCTATGCCTTCAATGAGAAGGGCTGGTACACGGGCGTCTACGGCAACACCGATACCAACGGGCAGCTAACGCTGGAATTGGCTGAAGGCGATTTCAAATTCCGGGTTGATTACCAGGCCCACTTTTACTGGTCAGATGTTCTAAATACAACGACAACGGATCATGTGACGGTGAATACAGGGAAACGGCCGTTTACCGTCAACGTCGTAGACAACAACGGGGTGGGCATCAACAATATCCACGTTTACTCCTACAACGAGAAAGGCTGGTACGTCGGCGCGCACGGCTACACCGATGCTTCTGGACAGGTAACGCTCAACATTGCCGACGGCGACGTTAAATTCCGCGTAACCTACGATGGTACGAACTACTGGTCAGATTTGGTGATTTCGCCCAATGTTTTAACGGCGACTGTGACGGTGAACAAAAATTAGCGCTCGTAACGGTATTCGGTAATCCGTTATCCGAAGACGCAGATAACGGATTACCGAATACGGATTCTAGCCTGCGCCTCGCGCCACAGCCCATTCATACAACTCCTGGTAGCCTAACGCCGAGCGTCCCCAGGAAAAATCGGCCGTCATTCCCCGCCGCTGAATCGCGCGCCAGGCCTCCTTGTCTGTGTTGAAGAAATAAATGGCCCGCTGTAACGCCTCCCCAAACGCTTCGGCGCTGTAATCGGTAAACACATAACCGGTAAGACCATCTTGCACCGTATCGGCCAAGCCGCCGGTCGCCCGCACTACCGGCACGCTGCCATAGCGCATGGCAATCATCTGCCCCAACCCGCATGGCTCGAACAACGACGGCATCAAAAACATATCGCTGCCTGCGTAAATGGTGGGCGCAAATCCAGCGTTGTAATCGAGGAATGCGGTCATTTTGCCGCGATGATAGGCAGCCAGATGGGCAAACATTTGCTCATAATGAGCCTCGCCGGTTCCCAACAGCACAAATTGGGCCTCGCCGGCAAAGCCATTCATGAGTTGATGGATGACGTGACCGGTGATGTCTAATCCTTTTTGCCAGTCCAGCCGGGTAATCATGGCGACCAGAGGAATGTCGTCGCGTTGGGGCAGGTTGGCTTTTTCCTGGAGGATGCGGCGGTTTTGGAGACGGCCGTCCATCGCCTCCACATCATAATTCACAACCAGCCGTTTATCCGTCGCCGGATTCCAAGAGTCGTCCAGCCCATTCAAAATCCCATACAAATCATGTTGACGATGACGCAGCAAGCCATCCAGTCCCGCCCCGCCATCCGGCGTCGTAATCTCGCGGGCGTAGGTCGGGCTGACGGTGTTGACGAGCGTGGCATGAAAGATGCCCCGCGCCATGAAATTTACCTCGCCAAACGCTTCTTCGTGCAACGAATGGGTTTGGATGCCCAAATAATCAAAAACATCCCAACTGACCTTGCCCTGATGGGCCAAATTGTGAATCGTAAAAACGGTGGGGATGTTGTTGAGGAATGGGTGCGCTTGTCCGGCCGTTGCCAGCCAGGTGATGGCCGGGGCCGTATGCCAATCGTGGGCATGGACGACATCGGGCCGCCAATCCAAAGCCACCGCCAATTCCAAAGCCGCCCGGCTAAAAAAGGCAAAGCGGTACGGATCGTCCCAATAGCCATACAGTTGGGGCCGGTTGAACAGATGCCATTCAGCGATGAAATAGATGGGAACATCGCTGTCGGGCAGTTGGCCCTCAAAAACGCCGGTAGGGATGTCGCCAAAATTAGTAGGTACATCCAGCCTTACCGGCATGGGTTCAACGCCGGGATAGCCGGATTCGATGTTTTGGTAAGCGGGCATCACGACGCGCACATCGTGCCCCATCGCTTTTAACGCTTTGGGCAGCGAGCCGCCAATATCGCCGAGGCCGCCTGTTTTGGCGAAAGGCGCCACTTCGGCGCTGAGAAATAGGATTTTTAATGATTGGGACATGGATTTCCTTTTGTGAACTTACGCTAGAGCAGCATGGAGATCGTTCCGAACCAAAGGCGCAACTTCTTTTTCCAATTGCTCCTCTATTTCATCTCGTCTTTTTTCCAAATCGTACAGCGTTTGCAAGTTCATCCATAACTCGGCGGATGTGCCAAAATAACGGCTTAGGCGTAATGCTGTGTCAGCGGTAATAGCGCGTTTCCCATGTACAATTTCATTGATTTTTCGCGGGTAAACGCTCATCTCTTTTGCCAATCGGTACTGACTGATACCTAACGGTTTAAGAAAATCTTCAAGCAGAACTTCGCCTGGATGGACGGGAGGGATTTGTGTTTTTTTCATGGTTTTATCTCGCTTAATGATAGTCTACAATCTCCACTTCATGGGCATCGCCATCTTGCCATGTGAAGCAAATTCGCCATTGATCATTTATTCGTATACTGTGTTGCCCTTGTCGGCTGCCATATAATTTTTCCAACTGATTTGACGGCGGAAGCAACAAATCCTTCAGGTGTCTGGCGGAATGTAGAAAAGCTAATTTTCGGTAAGCCGTCTTTTGAATATCTTGGGGTAGTTTCCGCGAAAAGAGACGTTGAAACACTTTTTCAGCCTCTTTGGATTTGAAGAATTTGATCATATAAATATATTATCGCAAGGCGGTAATACTGTCAAACGGTATGTTTTGTTTTTATTCGTCTTTTTAGAGAAAACTCTCGCAGGTCTTGGTTGTTGCCTGTACAATACGCGCCATAGGAGATGATTATGTCTTTTCGTCGGATGCTGCCTTTTTTGTTGATTAATGTTGTGGTTTCGGCCGTTACGATGCTGGCGATTTTGTTTTGGTGGGAAAATCGGGATGCGGGACAGGCGGTTGATGTGGGGGAAACGGCCGTTACCCCCACCCTAACCTTAGCCACCCCCAACCCGGACAGTCCCACTGCCACGTCAGAACCAGAGCCGGAGGACGAACCGCTCATCCACGTCGTTCGCGGCGGCGATACGTTAGGCAGCCTCAGTACCTTTTATGATGTGCCGTTGGACGACATCACAGCGGCGAACGGCATCAATGTCAATGACTTTTTGTCGGTGGGACAGGAACTAATCATCCCCATTGGCGGGCTGCCCACAGCCACACCGCCACCGACCGAAACGCCCATTACCAATGTTTTGCCCAGTCCCATCCCAACTGAGGAATTGGCGGCGGCGGGCGAGGTGAATGTGGCGATTACGGCCGTTACCGGCGCTGGCGATCTCCCAACCGAAGCCGTCCAAATCACCAATCTCGGCGGCAGTCAAATTGCCTTGCTGGGCTGGGAGTTATCAGACACGGGCGGACATACCTTCACTTTTGGTCAAATCACGTTGTTTGGCGATGGCGCGGCCATCCAAATACACACGGAAACTGGTGAAAATGGCCCGGCCGACCAATATTGGGGTTTGGAAACGGCCGTGTGGGAACCCGGCGAACAAGTCACGCTCCACGATGCCGACGGCAACGTGCAAGCCACGTTCACCGTGCCGTAAGGTATAATGCGATTAGCTAGAGCTAGAGGACGGAGCTAGAGGAAGAACCGTAAACCTCTAACTCATCGGAGATGATTATGCGTGGCTTAATTGACCGAAAAGGGGAACAATTCGCTTATTTGCAAGGCAGTATGCTTTACACTTTAGACGGCGAGCCGACCGGCCGTCTTGAAGGTGAATTTGTGGTAGATTTGGCCGGAAACAAAATCTGGCGCGTTGTCGGCGACGCCGTTTATTCATTGGACGGCATGGAATCCGTCGGCTTTTTTGGCAGCGAGAAGATGGAAGGGTGAAGAGGTGAAGAGGTGAAAGGGTGAACAAGCGGCAACGCTCATCCTTTCGCCCCTTCACCCGCTCACCCTTTCCAAGAATTATCTGCTTGTAGTTAGCCACGAAGTCCGCGGAGTGGCGTTCCACCAAACGGTACTCCGCAGACTACGCACCTAACTACGAACATGTTATACGAGGAGATTTTATGCGATTAGGGGCACATATGAGCGCAGCGGGGGGCGTCTACAAAGCATTTGGACGCGCCCACGAGATTGGCTGCGAGTCAATGTTGGTGTTTACCAAGAGCAATCGGCAGTGGAAGACCAAGCCGTTGACTGATGAAGATATTGCCGCCTACAAAAAAGCGGCGGCGGAACACGACATTCATCCGGTGGCGGTTCACGCCAGCTACCTCATCAATGTCGCGTCCCCCAAGGATGATTTGTGGGAGAAGTCATACCAGGCGATGAAGGTGGAAATAGAACGGGCCGGTCAGTTGGGCATTCCGTTTATCACATTCCATCCCGGTTCGTATGTGAAGAGTGATGAGGCGTCTGGTTTGGCGCGGATTGCGCAGGCGTTAAAGCGGGTTTTGGCAGAAACGGCCGTCTCCGCCCCCAACGTCACCCTCTGCTTAGAAACGATGGCCGGACAAGGCACAAATTTGGGCTGGAAATTCGAGCATCTGGCCCAACTGCTAGAAGAAGGCGGTCCCAGCGACCGGTTGGGCGTCACCTTCGACACCTGCCACGTCTTCGCCGCCGGCTACGACATCCGCTCCCCCGAAGCCTACGCCGCCACGATGGCCGAGTTTGATCGCATCGTCGGCCTGGACAGAATCAAAACCTTCCACTTCAACGACAGCAAATTTGAGCTGGGCCAGAAAAAAGACCGCCACGCCCACATCGGCGAAGGGTTCATTGGCCGCGAAGGATTCGCCAACTTCCTCAACGACCCGCGCTGGACTGGCTACCCCGCCCACCTGGAAACGCCCAAAACAGAAGAAGACGCAGACGGCAACGAGATCGAAATGGATGTGGTTAACCTGGCTACCCTACGCAGCCTACTCAAATAGCCCTTCACAGATTCTCCTCGTTCCATACCCGGCGTGGAATGACCAGCCAGACGCTTGGCGTCGCGTAAAACTAATGGAACTTTTATTTGTTATGTATGCGCCCGGCCCGGCGCTTCTGGGGTATGC
>JANTGY010000086.1 GCA_024762695.1 Anaerolineae bacterium | reverse complement strand
GGGAAAAGTACCACAAGTAAGCAAGTGGCAAGTTTGCAAGTGGGCAAGTGGCAAGTTTGCAAGTGAGAATACTTGGTTATTCTTTAATTCCTTCGATAACAACGACATACTCGCCGCGCGGTTCGGCGTCGTTGAATAAGGCCAGCAGTTCGGAAAGCGTTCCCCGTTCGACTGATTCGTACAATTTCGTTAATTCATTCGCCAGAGCGGCGGGGCGGTCGCCGTAAACAGCCAGCGCATCGGCCAAAAACGCTTTTAGTCGGTAAGGACTTTCGTAAAAGACGAGCGTGTGCGGCGATTCGGCGTCTACAGTCAGGAAGCGGCGTCGTTTGCCCCCTTTGCGCGGCGGGAATCCACGAAAAGTAAAGCTATGCGCGGGCAGCCCCGACAAGACCAATGCCATTACAACGGCCGATGCGCCTGGAATCATCGTGACCGGAATACCTTCGGCGATGGCCTGACGCACCAGCGTATAGCCGGGGTCGGCGATGCCTGGCGTCCCCGCATCCGTCACCACTGCCACCGACTGCCCCCCGGCCAGTAAATTCATGATTTTTTGTCCCGCGCGATCTTCGTTGTGTTCATGGAAGGCCATTTGTTTCTTTTTAATCTCAAAATGCTGTAACAGGCGGCCTGTTTTGCGCGTATCTTCGCTGGCGACGAGGTCTACCTGGCGCAGCGTTTCCAGCGCGCGCAGGGTGATGTCGCCTAAATTACCGATGGGGGTAGCAACGAGGTAGAGCATAGGGGAATCCTTTGCGTCAGCGGCAGCGCTTAAATTTTACGCCATTTCGCCTAATTCATGGAGAATGATGGCGGCGGCGGCGATGGCGGCGGTTTCGGCGCGTAGAATGCGCTGGCCTAGTGTGATGGGGGTAACGCCGTGTTGTTCGGCTTGTTCAATTTCGACGGCTGTAAAGCCGCCCTCAGGCCCAATGAAGATAGATACGGCCGTTTCCTCGCCCATCAACCCATCCCGTAACCCCTTCCCAGTGGTTCCTTCCCAGGGAATAAACGATGTTTGCTGGGATGGTAAATCGGCCAAAGCTGGCGTTAATCGCATGGGGGCGGCCAGTTCGGGTATGCGTCCGCGCTGCGACTGTTCGGCAGCCTCAACGAGAATGCGCTGCCAGCGGTCGGCTTTCTTGGGCCGGCGGGCGACGGTGCGCTCCGTGATGAGAGGGACAAAACGGGTTATGCCGAGTTCGGTCCCTTTTTGCAGAACCCATTCAAAATTATCCCGTTTGAGCAGGCTTTGGTAGAGAGTAAGCTGGCATTTGGGTTCATTGGCGGCAGGGCGTTTGGCAAGAGCGACGGCCGTCACCCGTTTTCGTTCCACCGCCGCCAATTCCGCTTCATATTCCCAGCCCGCATTATCCAACACAATGACGCGCTGACCCGGCGCCATCCGCAGCACAGCGCTAATTTGCTGGGCCTGTTCCGCCGAAAAAACAACCCACTCGTCGTGGATATCGCTGACGAAAAATCGATGCATCTAACCTTTGGCTCCTTTTTCGATACAAAAAACCAGCTCGCCATCAAACAGCAGCTCTGTCATCGGCCAATCACGCCCTTCGATGAGTTGGAACATGAAGTCGCGGTAACGATTGGTTAAATTGCGCCCGCCGTGCGTACTGACAGTGGGGAAGGAGACGACCAGCCAATTCACGTTGAGCGCATCGAGTAACGGCCGTCCCCGACCTTTATAATTGCGCTCAAATCGGGGCATTTCCTTCAAAAATAGGGCCACATCAGCTTGCTCTGTGGGCAATTGGTGGGCCACATCTTGCAATTTTGCCAGTGGCGGCAATCCTTGCAGTCTAAAATAATGGTTCAAAAAAGCGATACGCGCTTCGTGGATGTCGTAAGCATAAAAATCGAGCGGCGTTTCTAACCCCATCCAGGGAAAGGCCAGCGGATTTAGGCCGCAGGCAATGTCCAGCATCGAACGCGGCTTGCCGGTGACGGCAAAAATTTGGGCGTAAAAATCAGCCATGATGGGCAGGCGTTCTTGCGTGGAAAGGTGGCTGTGCAAGCTGTCGCGGCAAATTGCTTCGATTGCCGCCTGGTCGCCAGCGGCAAACGCCGCTTCCAGACGGGCCGCCGCAGTCGCATAATCCGGGTCGCCGAGGTAGGGGGCCATGATGCTGTGTAACTGCTTGCGAACAGCTTTAACGGCCGCTTTGGGTTTTTTGTGTTGGCGCAAGGCCGTTTCAGCCAGCGCACGGATGGTTTCTTCGCTGGTTTGGCCGTATTTGAGTGATTGTTTAACGGCCGTGACAACGGCCGTTACATCAGTTTCATCCATCATTCTCGTTTCGCCTGGCGATCCAGCCAAATTTAATCGACAAACACAGGCAGGTTACCCAGGGCGACAACATGCGACCAATCGGCATCCCCTTCGGTGAAAACGGCGGCGATCTCAGCCACCCTGCCGCCGGCGGCCGTAATGATTTTTTCCATGCCCTTGAGCGTGCTGCCCGTACTGACTACATCGTCAATTAAAATGACGGGATGGTCATTGATGAGGGCAATATCTTTCTCGTCAAGATAAAGCTGCTGCGGCTTGCCCGTGGTGATGGAAACGGTTTCGGCTTTGATGGCGTCGCCCATGTAGCTTTTATAGCTTTTGCGCAGGACGATGTAAGGCAGGCCCATAAGCGCGCTCATTTCATAAATGAGCGGTATGCCTTTGGCTTCGGCGGTGACAAGGACGCCGGCAGCGCTGTTTTTAAGCCGTTCGGCCAGGGCTGTGGCGCACGCTTTGACGATGTAGGTGTCGCCCAGCATGTTGAAAATGGCGATGCGGACGCCGGGGGCAACTTCAAAAAGTGGGAAATGCCGCGTTAACCCGGCGACATTAACAGTGTAGGTTTCGCGTTCGGACATGATTATTCAACTCCTAAAGGTTGGTTAGCTTAAGTTTATCTGGGAATGCGTTTGGAGTAAACTGATTGGAGCGAGGAAACGGCAGGCTGCTGCACGGCGCTGTCAAACGAATGAAAATAAAACGGCCGTTACCGTGCAGTCGGTTCTCCAACAAAAAAACCGCCGGCTATTGCCGACGGTTGAATAATTGCTTGAGAGGACACCTGTTTACTTTACTTCTTTCATTGGGCAATTGGCTAAACCTTTTGACTGTTGTCCAGGCCGCTGTCCTGACCTCAATGTGCTTGCTTGATTGTTTGGGTCCTCTCATTTATTGATTATAGCAAGCAATCTTACAGGCCATATTACGATCAGCGGTTCAGCGTCTTAGCTGACAAGCTGATTAGTTGACAGGCTGAATTGCCGCTCGGCTAATCCCCGATTTCTTTGAGGACAATGCGCTGAAAGGCTTCGGCGTATTTGAAGCCGACTTTTTGGCCGGTGCGGGCTGACCACTCTTTAAGGCGATCTTCTGGGTCCCAGTCGCCGAGTTGGCTGGCGTGTTGGCGCAGGGCTTCAATTTTGGTGTCAATGGTTTCGGTGATATCTACATAGAAGTTGGCGTCACGGCCGTATGAGACATAGACATAGTTCACTTTGTGGGCCTTGATGCCATCTGCATCCAGGTCGGGGTAAAGCAAGGGCATCTCGGCCGCCGGGAAAACGGCGTCAATCGCCGCTTGCGCCGCCGCGCGATGGTCGGGATGGTTGATGCGCGTGCCGCCGGGGGGGAAGTACATCGTCGGGTCGCCGCAAACGACGACATTGGGCTTATGTTCCCGAATGAGACGTACCAATTGCTTGCGCAGTTCCATTGTGGGCTGCAACATGCCGTCGTGGTAGCCGAGGAAGATGCAGGTGGCCCCGGCGACTTTGGCGGCGGCCATTTGCTCGGCGCGACGGGTTTGGGCCAGTTTTTCGGCGGTCATGCCCGCTTCGTGGCTGCCCACGTTGCCGTCGGTGATGACGACGTAGGTGACTTTGGCGCCGTTCTTGGTCCACAAGGCGGCCGTGCCGGCTACGCCAAATTCAATATCGTCGGGATGAGCGTAGATGAACAACGCCCGTTGGGGGATGTATGTTTGGGTCATGGTTTTATTTTTCTCCAGAAAATAATTACGCTGTAACAAAAGTAATAAATATCTCTGTCATGCCTGCGAAGGCAGGCATCCATCTTTTGGATTCCCGCCTTCGCGGGAATGACAAGTTCGGAAAACTTATGTTACGGTGTAATGATTTGGTAAGCGTTCAGACTTTTGAAGTTTCTATCTCTGGGATCTGCTGTAATTTAGTGTCAAAACTTCAAAAGTCTCCAGAGGGACTGAACGGTTACATAATTTGTTTGGTTTTTCATCTTATAACCGCGAGCGCTTTCGGGCAAGAAGAATGATGGTTTGGCAGCGTTTGTTTAAGAACTGCTTAAAATAGCTCTTTTGGCGCGCCGGGGAGGGTGAAGATGAATTGACTCCCGCCGTTGGGGGCGTTTTCGATCCAGATACGGCCGTTATGCTCCTCTACCGCCAATTTGCAAAAAGTCAGACCTAAGCCGGCGCCGCGTACCTGCGCCCCGCCGGTGTTGGTGCGCGTGTAGCGATCAAAAACATGCTCGCGAAATTCGGCGGGAACGCCGGGGCCGGTGTCTTGAATGATGCAGCGCACGCCCGGCTCATGGTTGGGCGAGAGAGGCGGTTCGGGTTGGAGACGGCCGTTTACGCTGCCGCCCGCCGGGGTAAATTTTAGCCCGTTATCCAACAGATTGATGAGGACGCGCCGCAATATCTCGGCATCGCCCCAGACGGCGGGTAGGTTGGATGGAATGTCGAAGTGGAGAGTGATTTGTTTTTGGGCGGCTAACGGCCGTAATCGGCCCAATACTTTCTCTACCAGAGGCGGCAAACGCATCGCCTCCGCCTCCACAACCGGCTGCCCAGCCTCCATCCGGTTAATATCCATGAGGGAGTCTACCATGTCGAGCATGTCCGTTGCTCCTTGCTGGACGCTGCCCATTAGGGCGTCTGTGTCATGGGGACGCTGCGCCGCTAATTGCAGCGTCGTTAGCATGGTTGTCAGCGGATTACGCAGGTCGTGGACGATCATCCGGGTAAGATCGGCGCGCTGTTCGGCCAGTTCTTGCTCTTCGGTAACATCGCGGAGGAGGATGAGCCAGCCCATTACTTGACCCGTTGCCGTATGTACGGCCGTTTCCTGCCGCAAAATGAAGCGCGATTTTCCTGTTAATGGGGTCGTAAACAGCGTTGGCGTTGTTTGGGGTTCTTGACTTGAGGCGAGAGAGGCCAAGTGGTTTTGCCAATCTTGCTTCGTGTAGCCAATAAGGAGAGCTTGATCAACAGTCAACGATGTGCGGTGCAAGGCGGCGACCGGCTGTCTTAAAAGCGTGGCGGCGAAGGGGTTGATGAGGGGGATACGGCCGTTGACATCCACCATGAGCACACCTTCTTGCATCCCATCCAGCAGGGCTTGCAACTGTTCCACGCGGCGGGCGAGGGCTTCATCGGTACGGCTGTAGAGGCGGGCGTTTTGGATGGCCGCGCTGGCTTGCCCGGCCATTGCCAATAATAATTCGCGGTTCCAATGGGTAAATGGCTTGGCTGAGGTTATTCGCTGCAAAACCATGACGCCAATCAGTTGTTCGGCGGCCATGAGCGGGATGCCCAGCCAAATTTTGGGCGCGGGAGTGGGCGGCGTAAGCGCGCGCTGCGCGGCGAAGTGCATGTTACCCTGATCCAAGTCCAGAACACGGCCGTGTTCGGCGACCCAGCGGGTGAAGTCGTCAGAAGGCGGCGTGGTTGGTTCGTCTAGCAGCAAGATGTCGATTTTGTCGGCGGGGACTAATTTGTGGATTTGTTGGCGGGCGCGCTCCAGCACAGCGTTGAGATCGAGGGTTTCGCGTAGGGCCATGCCGGCTAGATTGAGCGTTGTAAATTGTTGCAGCCGCTGTTCTAAGGTGCGGCGGCGCTGCCAGGAAAGGCGGATGACGACGCTGAGGACGGTTATGCCCAGGGCAAAGATGATGAAGGCGGGCAGGCCGCCGCTCAAGAAGGTGAGGCTGCCCAAAACGGCGACGGGCAGGGCCAGGAAACCGTAGGCGATGTTGGACAGGGCGGTGTTGGTGAGGAATTGGGAGAACGGCCGTTTTAACAGCGCCCAATGTCCCGCCGAAAATAAGAGATAGCTGGCGCCGTACCCGCCTATCAATCCGCCCAAAGGAGCTAGATTGTCTAATTCGGCGTTGGGCAGGGGGGCGAGGCCGCCCATTTGTTGGTAAACGGCGCCGCCAATGAGCAGGGGCAGCAGGTAGACGGCGCCTTGCCCGATGCGCGGCCAGCGCGACGGCCGCCGCCCAGCGCCATCTTCCCAAACCGACGCCCACAAGGGGTGGGTGAGTTCGGCCAGGATGAAGGCGGCGAGGAAGAGGATGACGGCCGTTTCCAACCCCATCATCAACAAACTACTAACGACGACGACAGGAACCAGCCCGCCGCCGCCTTGTTGGGGCGGTAAGCTAAAATTGAGGGCGATGATGGTCAGCAGACCCAGCAGAATCAACTGCGGCGCTTCTCGAAATTGGGTGGCGGCCCACAAAGCCAACGCCAGGGTCGTAAACAGAGCGCTCCATTGGGCGATCTGTCTGATTTGAGTGTGTTTCATTTACTTAAAACACCTCGATTTGGCATTCCCGCGCAGGCGGAAATCCATGTTTTACAGAGCCTGCCCCCCTGAAAATGGGGCAGTGGGGGCTTGCCTCCGCAGGCATGACAGCCATGATTGATGGTTTCATAAGATAAATGAAACGCACCCGTCTGATTCTGCCAGCTTGTTTTGCAAGTCTGTTGCTCATGGGAATTAGAGTTTAGCATGATTGGCGTTGGTCTGCGATGGCGTTTTGCGGAATGAGTGTAAGGTTAAATTAACGGCCGTCTAACGATCTTCTATTGTTCTCTCCCTACCTTATGGTTATTATTGGCGCTTGACCATTATTCCGCTCCGTGCATTGCTCATGTTAAAGGCGGTATCTACAAGGAATCAAAGATGATTGCAGTGGCAAATACTATCAATATTATTTTTCGCATTTATGGGTTTATCGTTCTGGCGCGCGTGCTTTTGTCGTGGGTGCGCGTCAGTCCCTGGCATCCTACCTGGGGGCCGATTATTCGTTTCATTTATCAGGCGACCGATCCTATCATGGAGCCGGTTCGTCGTCTTTTACCGCCGATGGGCGGGCTTGACTTTAGCCCAATCCTGGTTTTGTTGGGATTAGATCTGATTCGGGGCGTTGTTGTTACTGCTTTATACAATTTAGCGTAATTGAGCACTTTCAGCCGTAAACATGAGGCGTCTTTCGTAGAGAAGGACGCTTTTTTTGTTGGCCTCGTTTTGGTTGGATAAATTCCCCAATCTCTGCGCTCTTTTTTTATTCGATGACATTTTGCATGGGGAAAACGGCCGTTCATCACTACCCATACTGACTATTAACTAACCATACTATCGTATGGAGGTTGTGGTATGAGCTTTAAGAAGACATTGTGGGCCGAGGCGGATGAAGACGGTCGTTTAATTTTGCCCCCCGAAATAGCTGAACAATTTGGCGTCGTTCCCGGCGCGCGGATGCGATTGGAGGTGGAGGAGAATAACGTCCGCTTGCATCGTCCTGTCACCCAATTAGCCAAGCTGTACATCGAAACGACAAATCATTGCAACATTGATTGCGTGACTTGTATGCGCAACACTTGGGATGTGCCTATGGGGATGATGAGCGAGGCGACGTTTGACCGGATATTGGCGGGGGTGGAGGCGGTGGAACGGCCGTTAGCCGTCACCTTCATGGGCATCGGCGAGCCATTAGCCAATCCGCGCACGCCACAGATGATTGAGCGGCTCAAAGCGCTCGGCTGCACGGTGGAAATGGTCACCAACGGTACGCTGTTGAACGAGAAACGGTCGCGCCAACTCATCGAAGCTGGTTTGGATGTGTTATGGGTGTCGCTGGATGGGGCGACGCCGGAAAGTTATGCCGATGTTCGATTAGGCGCGCATCTACCCCAGGTCATTGAAAATTTGCAGCGGTTCCGAAGGTTGAGACGGCCGTCGCATCATCCCACACCCGAAATAGGCCTGGCCTTCGTCGCCATGAAGCGCAATATCAACGATTTGCCAGAAATTTTGGCATTGGGCAAGCGGCTGGGCGTCACCCGCGTCTCTGTCAGCAATCTGCTGCCGCACACCGCCGATATGGCTGACGAAATCCTCTACGAAGGCGCCTTGAACAGCATTACCTATCTGCCCTCTCCCTGGTTGCGCAGCCTCAATTTGCCCAAGATGGATTTTAACGATGTGACGGGCGAGGCGCTGCTGAAGGCGTTCTCCAGCGGCTACAATGTGACTTTTGCTGGTAATAATTTGGGCGGAGCCAATGATGTGTGCACTTTTATTGAGAGTGGGGCAACGGCCGTTGGCTGGAATGGCGATGTGAGTCCTTGCCCGCCATTGGTACATACCCACACCGGGTATTTACAAGGCTACAAGCGCGTTTCCTATCGCCATGTGATCGGCAATATCCAGGAACGGGAACTATTAGAATTGTGGAATGACCCAGAGTATGTTGCTTACCGCGACCGCATCCAGAGCTTTGCCTTTGCTCCTTGCGCCTCCTGCGGCGGCTGCGAACTGTCCTGGGACAATAACACGGATTGTTTTGATGTGGAAGCGCCGGCTTGTGGCGGCTGCCTTTGGGCGCAGGCTGTGATTCAGTGTCCGTAGCGGGGATGACAGGCGACAGGTTTCCTCAATCATTTTATGAGCCGTGAAAAAAACAAAAATCTGGTTGGACAATGAACTTGCTTTTGGTATAATCTGCGCCCATTTTGTGTAAAGTCGCTGGAAAAACACCGCTGATACCAGCGGTTTTTCCCTTATAGAAGAGAATACGATGAATAATTTATTGAAACCCCACCTGATAACGTCAGAGGGGCTGGAAAAACTGACAAACGAATTAGAACACTTGCAAACGGCCGGACGGGAGGAAGTTGCCGACCGGCTGCATCGCGCTCACGAGGATGGACAAGACGCCGATTTCGTGGATAACGCTGAGTTAGAAGCGGCGCGTAACGCCCAATCCTTTTTGGAAGGGCGTATCCAAGAGCTGGAAGAAATCCTAAAGAATTACCAGATTATCGATAACAACGACGAGCCGCATGAGCATGTGCGCGTTGGCGATTTTGTGACGGTTTCGGAAGAAGGGTATGACGAGAATGAGCGTTATCATTTAGTTGGCGCGGCTGAGGCTGATCCTTCTGAAGGACGCATCTCCAATGAAAGTCCGCTGGGACAGGCTCTGTTAGGGTCTAAGGTGGGCGATAAGGTTACAATTAACGCACCGAATGGGCTTATTGAGTTTCAGGTGGTTAAGATTGAGTAGCGGATAACCGCGAAGTTGATGAATCTGACAGCCCGTGCTTAGCGCGGGCTTTTTTTTGAGGAGCGGTTAGCTTTTAGCAGTTGGCTAACCGCTAAAGGCTAACGGCTTACAAGCGAGGGCAAAATGAGTTGGGAACCATCTCCATTAGAAGAACAACGATTGGCAAAATTGGCGCAGTTGCAAGAGGCGGGAATTGAACCGTATCCGCTGCGCGTGAAGCGGACGCATACGACGGCCGCTGCGAAGGCGGCGTTTGCGGCGGCGGCTGAAGGCGAGGCGATTCCGGCAACGGTTGGCGGACGTTTGGTGAGTATGCGGGATATGGGTAAAACGGTGTTTGCCCATGTGGAGGATGGCGACGGCCGTATCCAACTATTCCTGCGCCGCGACGAGATTGGCGAAGAGTCGCACCGCATCTTCAGAAAATTACTTGATTTAGGCGATTTTGTGCAGGCCGAGGGCACGTTGTTCCGCACCCGAACTGGTGAATTGAGCTTGCGCGTAAGCCAATGGACGCTGTTGAGCAAAGCGATCAGCCCGCTGCCGGTGGTAAAGGAGCAGGAGGTGGATGGCGAGGTCGTTCGTTACAGCGCCTTTGCCGATGTGGAAGAGCGTTACCGGCAGCGCTACGCCGATCTGGCGGTGAACCCGGAGGTGCGCGATGTGTTCCGCGTGCGGGCCAAGCTGACCAGCGCGCTGCGCCGCTTTTTTGACGATCATGATTTTTTGGAAGTGGAAACGCCGATTTTACAACCTTTGTACGGTGGGGCGGCGGCACGGCCGTTTACGACTCATCATAACCAACTCAAACAAGAACTCTATCTCCGCATCTCCTTTGAATTGTATTTGAAGCGGCTGTTGGTGGGCGGCATCGAGCGCGTCTACGAGATTGGGCGCGATTTTCGTAATGAGGGCGTCAGCTATAAGCATAATCCCGAATTTACCCAGCTTGAGTTTTATGCCGCTTACTGGGATTATGACGATGTGGCTGATTTTACGGAGCGCATGATCGCTTACGCCGCCGAGCAGGTGCTGGGAAAAACAACCATCGTTTATCAAGGGCATGAAATCAACTTGGCCCCGCCCTGGCAGCGGATGACGCTGCGCGACGGTATTAAACAATTCGCGGAGATTGATTACATGGATTACCCGGACGCGGCAAGTTTGGCGACGGCCGTGCGTAAAATTGGCGGCAATGCGCCCGAAGGAGCCTCTTGGGGTCAATTGATTGACGGTTTGCTGGGTGATTATGTCGAGCCGAACCTGATTCAGCCGACTTTTGTTACCCAATATCCGCGCGACATTTCGCCGTTGGCCAAGGGCATTCCCGACGATCCGCTGCATGTGGAACGGTTTGAGTTTTTCATCGCCGGATTGGAGATGGGGAATGCGTTTACGGAATTGAACGATCCCATCGACCAGCGGCAGCGGTTTGAAGCGTTACAGGAGCTTTACGGTAAGGATGACGATGAACTAAACCCGATTGATGAGGATTATTTGCGGGCGATGCGCTACGGGATGCCGCCCAACGGCGGTTTTGGCACGGGCGTGGATCGGTTGGCGATGTTGTTCAGCGACAAGGCGACGATCCGCGAGGTGCTGCTGTTCCCCCATTTGCGGGCGCGGGATGAAGGGTAAAACGTAAAACGTGAAGGCTGATTGGCTGAATTGCTGAGGGCTTTTGAATGGATGTGAGAAGGGCGATTGAAACGGCCGTAAACCAACCCATCGCCGATATTGCCCCCTTGAGCGGAGGCTGCGTGGGGCAGGTGTATCGCGTGCGTTTAGACGATGGCGAAACGCTGGTCGCCAAGGTGGATGACAGCGCCAACCCGGTTCTCGATGTGGAAGCGTTTATGCTTCGCTATTTGGCCGATCATTCCAATTTGCCTGTGCCGATGGTTCATTATGGCTCTAAACGGCTGCTGCTGATGGCATTTTTGCCGGGCGGCAGCCGTTTTTCGTCTAAGGCGCAGGAACATGCGGCTGATTTGTTGGCCGCGCTCCATAATATCAGCGCGCCCGCTTTTGGTTTGGAGCGGGATACGTTGATTGGCGGGCTGCATCAACCCAATGCCCAGTCGCTTTCCTGGCTCGATTTTTTCACCGAGCGGCGGTTGTTGTACATGGCGGGCGAGGGCGTGCGCGCGGGACGTTTGCCGCAGGCTATGTTGGAGCGGCTGGAAAAATTTTGCGGGCGTTTGGATGATTGGTTGGCGGAACCGGAACGGCCGTCGCTCCTGCACGGCGATGTATGGACGACCAATGTTTTGACTGTTGGCGATCAGATCACCGGCTTCATTGATCCGGCCGTTTACTATGGCCATCCAGAGATTGAACTGGCCTTTACGACGTTGTTCGGCACATTTGGCGAGCCGTTTTTTGGTCGATATAACGAAATTCGACCTATCGCGCCTGGCTTTTTCGAGGAGCGGCGCGATATTTACAATCTATACCCATTGCTCGTTCATGTGCGGCTTTTTGGCGGTAGTTATGTTGGATCGGTTGACCATACGCTGCGCCGCTTTGGATTTTAGCGATGATAAATGACGAAAGATGAATGATGAAAGATGAATGATAAATGACGAAAGATGAAAGATGAATGATGAAGTTGCGCGACAATTATTGGATTTGAATCGGCGATTTTATGGTGTGTTGGCGGGGCCGTTTGCCGAGACGCGGGAGACGCCGCAACCAGGTTTTACGCGGTTGTTGGCAGCTTTGTCTCAAACTCCAGTGTCGGTGTTGGATGTGGGGTGCGGTAACGGCCGTTTCGGCCATTTCTTGGCTCAGCACAACGCATTAGCCCATTACGCCGGGGTAGATTTTAGCGGCGAATTGCTGACGAAAGCCGCCATGCGTGTTCCCGGCGACTATTTTCAGCGCGATTTGAGCCAGCCGGGTTGTCTGGATGGGTTGATTCAGTATGATACGGTCGTTTGTCTGGCCGTTTTACAGCATATTCCCGGCCATGCCAATCGGGTTCGGCTGCTGCGAGAGATGGGGGACAGGTTGGGGGAAAACGGCCGTCTCATCCTCTCCACCTGGCAATTTATGGACAGCGACCGTCAACGCCGCAAACTGCGCGACTGGGCTGAAGTTAGCCTGTCCGCCGCCGACGTAGAACCAAATGATTACCTGCTAACCTGGCAGCGCGACGGGTTTGGCCTACGCTATGTTTGCTATGTGGATGAGGCGGAAACGGCCGTGCTGGCCCAAAAAGCTAATCTTGCCATCCTCGATCAATTTCGCAGCGACGGCAAAGAAGGCAACCTCAATCTTTATACCATTTTGGGTTAG